>NZ_JBNPXS010000009.1:0-78790 GCF_050433185.1 Desulfitispora alkaliphila | reverse complement strand
CCTCGCGATGGACACCCTTGTCATTGGCTAGTGGTTCCCACTACCAAGCCCACAGCGGACTTTCACCGCCAAGTTACCGCCCGTGCCGGGCACACGTAAAAAAAGGGGAGCCTCTCAATTGAGGTTCCCCTTTTTATATATTAATTCTTACTTTTCTTCTTCCTCTTCTTCTTCGTCAAGCTCTTCTTCTTCTAATTCTTCAGCTTCAACTTCTTCTAGTTCTTCTTCTTCAGCGTCAGCTTCTTCTTCGTCTTCAAGCTCAACTTCTACTCCAGCCTCTTCACCGTTTTCAACAGCTTCTTCCTGTGCTGGTTCTTCCTGTGGTGCTGGCTCTTCGTCTCCACCGCAACCTACTGCGAATACTGAGAAAGCCATCATTAGGCATAGTAACAAAGCTAATTTTTTCTTCATTATTTTTCCCTCCCTCATTGTTTGTTCAGGTGTTATTATAACAAGGGATCTTATCCAACCTGCGTCGAACTTGTAACAGAGTTGTAAATTCTTTTCTCAAATGTTAAATCTATTCTGGTACCCAGACCTGGTTTACTGGAAATCTCCATTTGTGCACCGTGTTCTGCTACTATCTGATGACATATTGCCAAGCCTAATCCAATACCGCCTTCTTTTCTAGACCTGGATTTATCAACCCGATAAAAGGGCTCGGTTACTCGCTTTAATTGAGATTCCTCCATACCCTTTCCCTGGTCTACCACAAAAATACTGGCCGCGTCATCTTCTCGCTCTACCCCCAGCACTATTTGTTGCCCTGGTCCACTGGCGTCTAGAGCGTTATCCACTAAGTTTAACAGAGCTCCTTTAAACAAATCCCTGTCTAGAGGCAGGCTTAAGTGCTCACCGGTTATCTTAAGCTCTATTTGTCGCTCTCCCGCCTTTACCTCCATAATCTCCTTTACTTCCCACAAAAGCTGGGACACATCGGTCTCTTCCAAGTCAAATGCATTTTCTCTAATTAAAATCATATCCATAAGAGCCTTAGACAACTTTAACATTCGCTTGCCCTCTGAATGGATATAGCCAAGGCTGCGTTTGAAAACCTTTTGGTCATACTGGGCCGCCAACAGGTATTCTGCATAGCCAATAATAGAGGTAAGCGGTGTCCTCAGTTCGTGGGTTAAATTATCGATAAAACGTTGCTGCTGTTGGCCCTGCCGTTCAAGTTGACCAATTCTCTGCTCCACTTCTCCCGCCATGGTGTTAAACTGCTCCGCCAGCAGTCCAACCTCATCGCTGCTGGTAACCTTAGCTCGCACGTGATAATTACCTGATGCAATATTTTGAGCAGTTAGACTCAAGTCTTTAATAGGTCTCATAACAACTATACTTAACCCCCAGGACACTAGCGCCACAAAAAACAATCCTATAGTTCCCGTCTTGACAAAAAACATATATTGTTCGTAGCGATGTTTATCCAAATGGGAGATATCCCTGATTAAAGAGAGCACAATTTTTTCCTGGTCTACTTCCAGTACATTGGCAACAAAAAGATATAACTCTCCATTGTCATCATCCCGACGAAGGATAAAGTTTTTTTCTCCCTGTAGCGCAGCTTCTAACTCTTCCCTGGGAAAAAACCAAGCTTTAGGCGAATTAGTAGCTAACAGATTTAACTTGTGATCATATATCTCCAAATAGTTCCTATCTGTTTTCACCAAGTCCACCATGCTCTTACTATAACTTTCTAGCTCTATCTTTTCTTTAGCTATGCGCTTATTATTTAGCAAGTAGAGCGCCAAAGTAGAGTGAAGGTTACTTTCTTCCTCAAGACTGCGCTCTACCTCCCGCTTTAGTAAGCTGTTATATGTATTTTCTGTAACCAAAAAACCTGTAGCTGTGAGCGAAATTACGTAAATTCCCATACACAATAAAAATATTTTCCACCCAAACTTCATAATCAATCCTCCAGTCGGTAGCCCACTTTATAGACGGTTTTAATCTTGTCCGTGCCTAGCTTTGTTCTAAGTCGCTGAATGTGCATGTCTACCGTCCTGGTGTTTCCTTCGTATTCGTAATCCCACACCAGCTCTAACAGTCGCTCCCGGGACATGGCTCGTCCCTTGTTTTCTATTAATAACCTGAGTAAATAAAATTCCTTGAAGGTGAGCTCAATTTCCTTGTTGTTTTTTACTACCCTGTGTTGATCCAAATAGACCTCTATGTCATCAATGACCACCTGATCCCCTTCTCTACCACTGCGCCTTAGCACCGACTTAATTCGAGCTAAAAGCTCAACTGCCTCAAAGGGCTTGGTAACATAATCGTCTGCACCCAACTCCAGACCTTTAACCTTGTCCTTAAGCCCATCCTTAGCGGTTAACATGATTACGGGTATGCTTTTTTTTGAGATAATAGGCATAAGGTCATATCCATCCAACTTGGGCAACATAATGTCCAGTAGCACTAAGTCTATTTTTTCCCCCGCCAAAAGCCTTTGGGCTTCTAGGCCATCAGTTGCCTCTATGGTTTCATAGCCTACCATAGATAAGTTTAACTTTATTAGCTCCCTAATGGGTTCCTCATCTTCCACAATTAGAATTCTGCTCATAATATCTCCCCCCATAGTCCCCTAATCTACAAAAGCGCCTCTAGAGGCGCTTTTATGCTATCTTCTAATAGGCATCTGTTCTACTTCCGGTTGCGGCGCTTTGGCCATTTCTTTTACTCGTTCAATTAGGTTCATATACATCTCCATGGTAAAACCAATGGTTAAGGAAAAAGCCAATGTACCTAAACCTACAATACCCCCAAGCAAAAATCCCGTTATAACTGCAGCCACCTCAATTACCGTTCGCACCATCCCCACTCGAAGTGAAGTCAACTTGTTTATGGCAATCATCAGGCTGTCTCTAGGCCCAGTTCCCATATTTGTGCTTATATATAGCGCTGTGCTAAAGGCAACTATATTGATTCCTAGAATTAAATAAACTACCTGCATCCAGATCCCTTGACTGTGAGGCACAATCTGAGTACCAACCAGGAGATCGTAAAAAAATCCAATAAAAAACATATTCATAAAGCTGGCAACAGTAGGGCGAACCCCCAGTATCCATGACAACATGAGAAGAAAAAAGCCCGCCCCTATCATTACCTGCCCTAAGGTAAAGGGCAAATGTAATTCTAACCCGGTATGCAAAACATCCCAAGGGGCTACTCCCAAACTGGCCTTAATTAGGATATCAAGCCCCAAGCTCATAAACATCAGCGCCAGCATAAATAAACTAATTCGCATTCCCCATTCCAAACTACCCTTCAATCCATTCATCTCCCAAACCCATTTATATTTTATTATATCAGATATGAGCTTGGTTATGAAGAATTATCTCTTTAAACTGTCGGCAGGGGTATATCAGAGGAAATTACATCTATAATACATGGTTTATTGGATTTTAGTGCCTTCTTTATAGTGCTCTCCAATTGATCACTACTCTCAACTCGATACCCCTCTCCACCACAGCTCTCAGCATAGAGCTTGAAATCAGGGTTGTGTAACTCAGTGGCATAAGGAGTTAAGTTCTTGCTTTCCATCTTATTTTTTTCCATGGCGTAATTCCCATTGTTTACAATTATTACCACCACGGGCAGGTTGTGTTTAACCGCTGTGGTAAAATCGGACATAGTCATGGCAAAGCCTCCATCTCCCACTAGGGCTACCACTTGTTTGTCCGGTTTATTTATCTTGGCTGCAAGGGCTGCTGGCAATCCAAAACCTAAAGTTCGCCATTTTCCCGATAGAAGTGTTTGTTGGCCGCTTCCCTTAAAGAGACGGTTAAACCAGACAAAGTGATCACCCACATCTAGTGAAATTATGGCATCTGAATCTAGGGTGTTGTTCAAGGCATTTACTATGCTGGCTGGATGACAAGGACTCCCCTGCTGGGATAACTCCTCTGCAGCTCGCTTTTCCCAGGCATCCTTTTTCTCCTTTGCCTTGCGCAGCCAGTCATCGTGATTAGTGGGATTTACCTTCTTGTGCAGCTGAGATAAAATTTCATTAACTTCACCCACTAGTCCGTAGGATATGGGGTTTCCCGTGGCCAAGCTAATTGGATTTGTATCCACTTGGATAATGGCCTTTTGTACGTCTAAGTAACTTCCTGGCCACCAATTTGCTCCAATAGTCAAGACTAAATCTGCTTCATTTAAAATGTCAGTAGCTGCTTGACTTCCTCCCTCGCCAACTCCTCCCATAAAAAGAGGGTGATCCCAGGAGTAAAAACTCTTGGCTACAGAAGTTGCTACAAAAGGTGCTTGTAGCTTTTGCGCAAAGTTTACCACTATTTCTGGATTGTCTACTACTCCGCGCCCCACTAGAACTGCCGGTCTCTTGGCTTCACTTAAGCGCTTAGCCGCTTCATCTACCACAGGAGGTGCTGAAAGGGGTTGATTGTAAACATAAGGTGCGCCCCCAAAAATCTGCGCCGTACACTCTTGAGCTAGTATATCCTTGGGTATACTAACGTGAGCTGGCATAGATTTTGTTATAGCTTCACTAATTGCTTGATTTATAACATCACCTACTGTCTGCTGATGTACTACTTGCCCACAATAACAGGTTATGCCGGAAAAAAGTACGCTCTGATTTATCACCTGCTTTTTTTCTGTGCCCAAATCGGCAGTTGGCTCATCCCCTGTTATGGCTAACAAAGGCACTCGATCTTTATAAGCGTCAGCTACACCGTTTAGTAAATGGACAGCTCCAGGTCCACCAATTGCAAGACAAACCCCCAGCTGCCCTGTAAGTTTTGCTTGAGCAGAAGCCATTAAGGCTGCCGTCTCCTCGTGTTTTACTGGATAGAAATTTAAGTCGTCTCGGTCATTGAGTTCGTGGATAATCTGGAAGATGTGATCCCCTACTAAGCCGTAAATGTTTTTAACTTCCCAGTTGGCTAGTTGATCTAATAGAGCTTGTGCTACGTTCAAAACAAATCTCCTCCTACTAATTTTAATCTATCTTATGGGTATTAGTATCCCTTTTCCCTGGCAGTTTTATTATGTTGTCAAGGGATGGTTCTTTCGACAACTTTATTTCGTATAAAAAGCAGGGAAAATATAAAATATAGCAAATATTACTATCTAGTTACTTTTATAACATAAGAAAAGGAGTAGATTTATATTGAGCATTAGAAACCAATTCTTATTTATCCTATTTTTACTCTCATTATTCATTGCACTACCGGCAGTGGCCTCGGCGAAACCGGACTTAAGCAATTATACGGGCGCAAAGTTCGAACCAGTTGAAGGCTCGTATTTGGGAGCCTATGTTGTTCAAGACGTGAACATTGATGCACACATGCCTACTTTTAATGAAATTACAGGAAAACACCACTCAAGCTTTTTCCGCTACTTAGGTTACGGCAGAGAGTTCCCGCGCTTATGGGTTCAAGAGGTAAAGGATGCCGGAGCTGTGCCCCAAATAGCTTGGGAACCAAATAGTGGGTTGGAGCATGTTAATGATGACGAATACCTGCGCTCCTTCGCCAGAGCCTGTGCTGAAGCTGATGTACCTATTTTCCTTAGATTTGCCTCAGAGATGAACGGTGACTGGTCTGCCTACTCAGGTGACCCGGATGAGTTCATCAAAAAATGGCGCCTTGTTCACCGTGTAATGGCTGAAGAGGCACCTAATGTGGCTATGGTTTGGACTGTTTTTACTTTTCCACAGGGGAATATATTAGACTATTACCCTGGCGATGATTATGTGGATTGGGTTGGAGTAAATGTCTACAACGTCGTTTATCACAACAACAATATTAACCATTATGCAGCGTACCAGGACCCAATTCAGTTGATGGACTATGTTTATCGCACTTTTGGAGACAGAAAGCCAATTCACATATCCGAATGGGGAGTAACTCACTATACGATTACCGATGGGAAGTATTATGTAGAATGGTCTCAAGAAAAGCTACGCCGCATGTATGACGGCATTAGAGAGCTTCGACCAAGAGCCAAGGCTATCTACTATTTTGATGTAAATAACCTAGTAAATGCACCAGAGGGACGAAGAATTAACAACTATTCTCTCACTTGTGATGAAGATAAGCTCAATACTTATTCAGAAGTGGTAAACCATGATTTCTATTTATCTCGTACTTACGATAACACTGTTAACGTACTTTTAGATGGAGCAGAAGTTGTATTGACAGACAATTTAATAGTTACCGATGAAAAAACTTATATTCCGGTTAGAGACGTTGCAGCTGCAGCAGGCTACTACCCTAGTTGGGCAGGCAATGCTCTTGTTCTAGAGAAAGATGGTGAGAACTTTTCACTTCCATTAACGACCACAGGAGGTCTTTTGCTTCACCAAGGTAAATCCTATTTAGAGCTTCAACTGCTTAATAAGATTCTTGGACAACAGGTTGAATTAGCAGGAGATGTAATAGTAAGATTACCTGAACCTCTAAGATCCATCGAAATAGGAAATGAAATACTTACTTTTGATGAAGACTTCCCCTATTTTACTATTTACGGTGAGCCCATGTTACCTGCAAGGCATACATTAACTGCTTTAGACTCAGGCTTAAAGTTGGCTTTTAATGCTGACAGCACAATAACTGTAACCTTGGGTAAGCAGCAAACAACCATAAATCCAGATAACAATCCTGGTGCCGTAATCCACAAAGGCACTCTATATATGTCCGTTGAGGAGTTAGAGAAACTATTATAATCAAAAAGCGGCAGACCTTTTTATAGGTCTACCGCTTTTTGACATCTAGCAGATTTTATTTTGGCAATATCAAACAAGTTCTCTTTTGTTACTGCTTCTATTGAATACATCCTCTCGGACAGGTCCGCTAGTATATCTTTCACTTCAGTTCGAAACTCTAAAAGGCCCGCAACTTGCTCATACACTGCTTCTGATTTTCTTTTCAGCTCAGCTACGTCCGATTTCAATCCTGCTACATCTGCTTTCACTTCTACCATATCTGATTTTAACCCTGCTACGTCTACTTTCAATCCTGCTACGTCCGATTTTACTTCTACCATATCTGATTTTAATTCTGCCACGTCAGTTTTTAAGACAGATACATCTGCCTTAAGATCAGATACATCCGCCTTAAGATCAGATACATCTTTTCCAATAGCTTCTACTTTACTCAAAATTGCTTCAAACATCTCTTTTTCCGTCACTTATTTGTTTCACCACCTTTTATTCATCATTTTATTTAATTATAGTATAAGCCCAATTTAATGTCTATTAATTAAAAGTGCCAAAAGAGGTTTGTATATAAAGTCTCATTTTATGGCAATAATTAGTAATGTGGGATGAGGAGAAGGGAGTGATTTAAATGGTTAAAATAAGTACCTTCCTAGTTTTTTCGAGCCTCTTCGCTCTTGAGCTATTTAGTTGGTTACCAGCTTCATTGCAACCAATTATTTTCAACGATCTGGTTATGACTAACAAAACTCAAGAAGTTGAAGTTCATACACAACGGGAAGACAGGGAAAGTTTCGTTATTGATGAAGTAATAGATGATACATATATACAACTTTCAGAAAAAGACTTGATTGCCTTGGAGCGAATAGTTGAAGCTGAGGCAACAGGCGAAGATATCATGGGCAGAATTATGGTTGCTAATGTTGTCTTCAATCGAGTTAACTCAGCTAACTTTCCCAATACGGTGTACGATGTGATCCATCAACGTATTAATGGTAGAGCTCAGTTCTCTCCAATTGATGATAATCGCTACTACACCGTAACAGTTTCTGACAAGACAAGGGAAGCTGTTGACAGAGCCTTAGCTGGTGAAACCTATGCAGAAGATGCTTTATTCTTTATGGCCCGCTCTATGGCCAGCGAGGCCGGAATTACATGGTTTGACCGAAACCTAACTAAAATAAAAAAACACGGTGCTCACGAATTTTTTACTTATTAAACCAGAGTGCAAGGGAACGGTTCTCCTGATAAAGTTGTCAGGAGAACTTTCCCTTTGAAATTTTATTTCTTCCATTTTTCTTAGACATATAAAGCGCTTGATCAGCTTTGTTTATAAAATCTTCTATTTTATCATCTTGTGACGGAATAATAGTATTTAAGCCTAGGCTAACGGTTACAACATTTGAAACTCTTGAATTAGTATGGGGTATACTTAAATTTTCTACATTCTCTTTTATTTTTTCTGCTATAATCATTGCTCCTTGGGCATTTGTATTTGGCAGTATAACAATGAATTCTTCTCCTCCATATTTAGCACACATATCAGTACTGCGTTTTAGCGTCCTCTCCACCTCTTTAGCAATAGTAGTTAAGCATTCATCACCACGCATATGACCGTATTTATCATTAAACTCTTTAAAAAAATCAATATCCATTATTATGAGAGATAAAGGTTGCTTCTCTCTAATTGAACGTTTCCACTCTTCTTGCAGTTTTTCATCAAAATTCCTTCTGTTTGGTAATCCTGTAAGCGCATCGTGTTTTGCCAACTTTTTCAATTTCTTGTTTGCCCGTTCTAATTCTATAGTTCTTTCCATGATCTTTTGCTCTAAAAATTGATTAACCCCTTGAAGTTTCTTATACATAATTGCATTTTCTTTTACCAACACTGCTGATCTATTAAAGGCTTCATTAAAACGCCAAGATAAGAAAAAGGCCTGTAATAAGATGAAAATTAAAACCCCAAAAGATAAAAGCTCAGGTGCTTCTATTACCTGTATTTCTCTCAAAAAGTCACTTATACCTGCGGCAAATATAATCAAGCCCCCTGCTACCATAATGCAATGTCCTTGTTTCTTAACAAACTCTTCCCGAGTCGCCACTAAATAAATTATATATAAACCACTTAAAAGAACTAGAACTAAACCATACTGGAATAACCAATCATAAACTTTAACTGAAGTCAAAAGCACTACTGCAGTAAAAAATGCAATAGCCCATTTAGCTATCTGTGTTGGTCTTTCAAATATTTTTAAATTAAAGATTTCCTTTAGGTACAGAATTAAAAGGGGCAATAAAATAAACACCGGCCAATACCCTAACTTCATTAACAACTCTGGCGAAAAATCTGGATATACTCGCACCAGAATTCTTTCATTTAAGGTAATAAGTCTAAGAGCCATAATTAGTGCTATAACTGAAAAAAAAATAAATCCTAGGTTTCTTCTCTGTAAATAAAAAATTATAAAATAGTACAAAGCCACAACAAACAAACTTCCGAACATAATACTATCTCTTATAATTCCCAAATGAGTATTTCTTTCAATTTGATTAGCCGTTCCAAGTATAATATCATCAAGCTTTATCCGCTGATGATGAAAATTTGCTATTTGAACGATAATTTCCACTAACTCTTGTTCACTCTTAAAGGTTAGCTCCAGTGGATTATACTGTGGGCTATACTCTATGGGTGTCACTCCTACCCTACCCGCACTAGCAAGCAACCTACCGTTGACATATACTTTGGAAGCAGAGGTCAAATATTTTGCTTTCAAGCCATATACTTCACTTAGATTACTCAGCTTAATCTTTATCCTTAGGGTAGCGTATCCATCCGTGGTTAGTGCTTTTCCATTAAGTTCCTTTCTACTCAATTCAGTAGGTAGTGTAATATAGTCTGGTTTTAAAATTTCTTTATTAAAGTCTTCAGGGCCTAAGAGTTCCATCCAATAGAACTCCCACTGTCCTCGCAAAGGTAGTAGCCCCTCTTCCTTGAAATCCCATCCAGTAACATCCAAATATCCCTTTTCCGCCTTTAAACCACCGCTTACAAGACCCTGGTTTCCACGAAAAGAAAGTGAAATTATAATAACACTAACAATAATAAGTAGTAGAAACATTATTATCTTATTTTTTTTATTCACCAAACCATCATCTCTTTCAAAAATTTTAGTGGTTGTATCTGGATATGATTATATATTTCTCCAAAAAAAAATTTATCCTTTGTCGAAGACACAGATCTTTTGTCGCAAAAAAACCTACCCATTAATTTTAATGGGCAGGTTTTAAAGTCCTACAATAACTTAACTACTAGCTTCCACAGGTGGAATTGCTCTGTTTCGCTTAATTCTTTGAACTACGAAATTAGCTATTAATATGGTCAAACCAGCAGCATCAAAGTACGGTGAAGGCGATACTAATAGCAATGAAGCAATTAGCAGTGTTGCCTGTTGAACTTTGTTCACATGACCAAAGTACCAGCTTTGAACAGCTGAAGATAGTGCAAAGATTCCAATAAAGGCTGTAGCTGCATTAATTGCAATAACAGTAGGGTCTCCAATTAACAGAATCCCTGGCGCATAGTAGAACATGAAGGGCACTATGTAAGCTGCAATCCCCAGTCTAAATGAAGTGAACCCTGTCTTCATAGGGTCAGAACCACCTATACTAGCAGCAGCATAAGAAGCCAAAGCCACCGGTGGAGTTATAGAGGATACACAGGCAAAATAGAACACGAAAAAGTGTGCCATTAGTGGGTCAATCCCCATTCTAATTAATCCTGGCGCTACTACAGATGCAGCAACCGCATAGGCTGCAGTTGTAGGCATCCCCATCCCTAATATTATAGCTATTAACATGGCAAAGACTAAAGCTAAGAACTCTGATGCACCGGCAATAGACAGCAGTAGTGAAGCAAATTTCAGACCTATTCCAGTCAGAGCAATTACACCCATGATAATACCAGCGGCAGCACAAACTGCCATCAGCTGAATGGAACCCCTTACTCCTTTATCAAAGGCCTCAATGATTTTAGACGGACCCATACGGGTTTCCTTTTTAAATAGACTAATTACCCAGCAGGAAACGATACCAGCAAACCCAGCCATAATAACAGAGTAGCCAACTGCCAACATACCGAATAAAATTATAATGGGCAAAAACATATAGCTTCGCATCATAACCCCTTTAATACTGGGAAGCTCGGCTCTAGAAAATCCATGCAGATTTAGTTTACTAGCCTCCTTATCCACCATAAAGTAGGTGGATAGAAAGTACAGTGCTGCAGGTAAAATACCAGCCAGCATAATATTGTGATAGGGTATTCCAGTTAACTCAGCCATAATAAATACCCCTGCCCCCATAATCGGTGGCATGATTTGACCTCCAGTAGATGCAACCGCTTCAGTAGCCGCTGCAAACCGGGGTGAATACCCTACTCTTTTCATCAAAGGAATTGTCAAGCTACCAGTTGCCACCGCATTTCCTACAGAAGTTCCATTCATTGTACCCATGAGAGCACTGGCCAATACAGCAACCTTTGCTGGACCTCCCCGTAGGTGGCCACTGATAGAAAAGGCCCACTCTACAAAAAACTTACCTACTCCTGATACCTGTAAAAAGGAACTGAAGATAATGAAGAGGATAATATATCTAGAAGAAATGGCAATGGGAACACTAAATACCCCATCTAAGCCATAAATGTATGTGAAAAATCTCTCCATGGAATATCCCCTGTGCTCCAAAATACCCGGCAAATAGGGACCTAGAAAGGCATAAGCAATGAAAGTACCCGCCAAAAGGGGCAATGCATTCCCGCTCACCCTCCTGGCAAGTTCCAACACCAGAATAACACCTAGCAGGGCTACCACAAAATCCATCTCAGTGGGTCGCACTCCCGCTCTAAAAATCAATTGCTCAAAATTAGTATAGATATAATAAAAAATATAAAGGCTAGCTGCAACACAGACCCAGTCAATAATATGTATTTTACTTCTAGCACTATGCCAGCCAGGGATTAATATGAAGCCTAGTACAGTAAGTAAAGTCACATGAACACTGCGAAAAATCCATGGATCCATGGGACTAAGTATTAAAGTATATAGGGTAAATATTGCAGTAAATACAGCTACAAGAGTGATGGCCCTTCCCTTCCATCCCTCAATTTTCCTGTGACTGCTAAACTCAGCAGAGTCATTGGTCTCCAGGATAATTTTTCCTTGCGCATCTTTTTGTATCATTTTACTTACTCCCCCTTTGCAAGTCGAGCACCTGCCCACCCTCAGGGCCGGCAGGTGCTTTTACTGAAGCCAGTTCTCCAATTAAATTACTTTATTCCCATTCTGGAGGGTATACATTTGGATTTAGTTCATATCCTTGTTCTTCAAAGTACTTAATTGCTCCCGGATGCATCCACATCCAGTCATTGTGTACTACATTATCGGCAATTGTCTCTTTAGCTGCCACGTGAGTATCTACCATTCGGTCGTTGTTTTCCATAACCGCTTTAACTATCTCATAAACAAAGTCATCTGGAAGATCCTTGTTGGCGATAGCCACATTCCAAATTCCCACAGTATCTACATCTTCTGTTAAAAAGTCATACCCTGGCACATCAGCTGGAATTACTGCTGGAGACCAGTATGGGTACGCCTCAAGAATTTTCTCTCTATCTTCTCCTCCAATTCCAAAGAACACAACATCTCTAGAATTAGATGTCTCTAACAATCCGCCTACTGGTAATCCTGACGAAAAGCTATTTGCACCTAGCTGTCTATCCAAGTGTTGCTGTACCAAGTCACCCAGACCTGCATGGACAACAGTCGCATCTATTCCCAATACATCTAAAAATCTAGGGTGATATGTACCACCTGTACCTCCAGCTGGACCAACACCAACTGTAACCCCTTCTAAGTCGTAAATGTTATCAATACCTGAATTGGCAAAAGCCCACCACTGAGAGTAAGTAGTATACATAGGGAAAATTGCTCGTACATTCCTGTGCTCAATTCCACCAGTCCAGTCTCCTTCACCATGCCACGCTTCCCAAGCAGGACCCATGGTCACTAGTCCTAAATCTAAATCATTCATGTCAACTAATTGCATGTTGTGATTTGGACCACCAGTAACTTCCACACCAGCTGCAACTCCCACTTCCTCAGAAATTACATTAGCTAAACCTCCAGCGTATACATAATAAACACCACCAATTGACGCTGAACCTATATCTATAGTTCTCGGCCACTGCACCTCTCCTGCTTCACCGTTTGGTGCCGGCTCATCATCTCCTCCGCAGCCAATAAAGGCAATACTAGTTACCATCAATAAAGCCATTAACACTATGATTTTTTTTGATTTAAATTTCAATTTTAAACCCTCCCTTTTTTCTGAAAATTTAATAAATATTTTGTGTAATAATCCATAGTCTTCTCAACTCTCTAGTGGAACACCCCCTCATAATTTATCTAATTATAATATTCAGAATATTGTATAGAAAATTTATATACATATTAGCATTTTTTACGGAAAATTACAACTAGTTTTTTTAATATTAAAATTTTCACGAGTCACCATAAAAAAAAAACTCCGAGGCATATACCTCGGAGTTCAGTGTACTAGACTAAATCCTATTATTATTTTATGTCATCAATTTAATTATGCATTTCGATAAAATGAGATGTCTTTATCAACTTGAAAAATTCTATTCCTACACCTACTAGAAACGGCGTCAAGAAAAATGCAAATATAATTAAAATATCAACCACTGGAACCGCCTCCTTTCCGTACCTCATCCTTTGTTAAGTTAATATTATCACAAAGTGATTGTGAAAGCAATCTTTTTCACTAACTTTTTTTGTAAATTAGCAATAGCTTTATTGGTTCGTAATCTTACTACTATAAATGCCTCTTATTACACAAAAAAATAAAAAGGTTTAAGTCACCTTTTGTAGAAATTTGTAGGGTAAAGCACTTTTCTATTTAGAGGTGAGTACTATTATGCATAAAAAAATTTATATACCAATGCTCTTGTTCTTACTAATTGCTGGAACATTGCTTGGTATAAGTGTCCAAGCCACTGATTCGGAACTACCCACACAAACAGAGGAGCCCACTGAGCCCTCCAGTCCTTTAAAGGAGACGATTGTTTTAGAGGGTAAAATGATTAATGACGAGCTCTACCTTCCTGTGGAAGCACTCAACAGAGCTTCAGAACTAGACATTCAATGGAATCAAGATTTGAATGCAGTTGTTTTCTCTACTGGTACGGAAAAAATTATTGTGCGCCAAGATTATTTAGCTTCAGAACCGAGCACAGTTCAAGAAATAAAAAATCCTGACGATCTATTAGTGCTCGTGAATAAAAAACACAGTCTTCCGGCAGATTATGTTCCTCCAGATTTAGTGGACCCTGCTGTTCCCTCTATAAAGTCAGAAGGAGACCCAAGCAGGTTACTTCGCAGCCAGGCTGCGGAGGCTCTGGAAGAAATGTTTGCTCAGGCCAAGGAGGATGGCATTGAACTTTATGCTGTTTCTGGTTACCGCTCCTACCAACATCAAGAAGCAGTTTTTACCCGCGTAGCTGCTGCTAGAGGCGAAGAAAAAGCTAATTTAACTGTGGCCTACCCAGGGCAAAGCGAGCATCAAACAGGACTGGCAATGGACGTATCGAGCCCTCAAATGAACTTTGGCCTTAGCCAATCCTTTGGTCATACTGAAGAAGGAAGATGGATAGCTAAAAACGCACCCGATTTCGGATTTATTATTCGCTACCAAAAAGACAACACTCATATTACAGGTTATTCTTATGAACCTTGGCACCTGCGCTATGTGGGCAAGGAAGCCGCACTAGCCATCGCAGAAGCTGACATTACACTTGAAGAATATTTATACGATTTAGAGTTTTATTCTAAGCTTGAACAATAGGTTGTCAGAATAATCATATGGGGATATAAAAAACACAGGCAAATGCCTGTGTTTTCTTCACTATATCTAGTAATACATAAAAGCTCCTGCTAAACCGACAATAAGTACCATGAAAATAAGTCCTCCGAAAAGTAAAAGTCCTAATAGCATCCATATCCACGAAGTTCCACCTTATTCTATCTCCACATTTTTTACAATAAGCCACCATTACACACCTCCTTTCCTCTCTCTAAAGATTTCAAGCAAAATCGCTACAAAAGCCCCAACTATAACTCCATTCCCCACTACAGTTGCTAACCAAGATGGTATGTCTTGCAACAGCTCCATTGGAAGCATCATTACACCTAACCCGGCTAAAAGACTCAATCCAATAATGTAACTGTCTTTTGGACCTATCTCTTTTTGAACAATACTCTTAATTCCTATATCCAGTAAAGAGACTGCAGGTATCAACAGCATTGAGTTTACTATAACCGGTGGAATACTACCAACTAACACTCCCAAGGGACCCAATATTCCCATAAACACAAATAAAAGAGCTCCTAAGAAAAAAGGTCTCCGCTCTTTGTTACCAGTAACGGCAATAAGACCCGCAGATACAGCATAGGGTACTGTACCATGACCACCTAAAACCCCAGCCCCAAAGTTAGCTAAGCCACTAAACACTAGACCCGGATCATATTTTCTCGCCACTTCCTCTTCTTCCATCACTTTACCCACCGCAGCAATGCTTCCAACCATAATTGGAATCATAAAAAAGCCTAGTAGCAATAAGGATAAAGCTGTTCCTAAATCATAGGTAGGATATCCCCAGGGAAAAAGCTGAGGAATATTTACCAGCCCACTGTAGTTAAAATCAGGCAGAGATGCCACTCCCGCAAAAATGCACGCAATCCAACCTACAGCAAAGCCGATTAGAATAGCACTGTTTTTGATCACTCCCTTGGTATTAAAAAGGAGGTACATCACAAAAAACAGAATACTAATACCTATCAAGAACTGCAACAACCCGCTTCCAACTAAACCCTTTACTGCTACTCCACCAATTTGAATTCCTAAAAGCATTAACAACACCCCGGTAACTCGAGGGGTAAAGTAATGCTGAGCCTTCTTCACAAATCCCAGGGCTCCCAAAAGCGCCATACACACCCCGGAAATTATCATGGCCCCGCTAATATCAGTCAAGATAAGAGACGCCGGCTTGCCCATACTAAAACCCACACCAGCCACAATAATATATGCTGCCATCCAGGGTGCCCCTGGCCCTTCAATAGAGAGAACCTTATGGCCCCAACGCAGCTGAACCATACTGGCGACTCCTGTAATAAAAAAGCTGAGTTGCATTAAGGTTCCAATTTCACTCTGGGACAACCCTAACACTACTCCTAAAGATATAGAAAGGGAAATTAAAAGCCCCATATGAAATACTACCCACTGAACTGCTAAAAGTACATGCATTCTTCAATGCTCTCCCTTCTACTCTCTAAAAGGTAAATTCTTCGCCCCTAAGAAAAATCCTCTAATAATAAAAGACAGTTCATCTGACAACCCCTTAAGAAGTTGTCAAATGAACTGTCACCCTGTATCCCAGTCTGCCGTCCCCGCGGCAACTCAAGCATTTATAAATCTGTGCACCTCTTCTATGTAGATATAATATTGAGTTAAAGTTTCTTTAATCGAATTATAGACAATCTCATCATCTATCTTTTGATACTCATGTACTATTACATTTCTCAAACCTGTTGAAGGTGCAATTTTCAGAGCAAATTCCATTGAGAAAACATCCGCTTCTGCTAATTCTATAAATGAGGAGTAATAATCTACAGTTGGCCCCTTCCTCAAGCCTTTTAGTATCATATTGTTTATATCTGTGCTAACCTCTACTATCAGTTGAATTAACCTCTCAACACTTCTCTTGTAAAGGCTATTGTTGCAATAATCCTGATAGGTAATGTGCTCTAACTCTTTTAGCTCTTTATAATACAATTGAAGTCTTAACAGCTTTTCTTTAATTATTTCAACTTCCAACTTAGTCACGCCTCAACGCCTCCAATTGCTCTTCTAGGTATTTACTTCTCAGCTTTCTAAACTTTTCTGTGTCATAGTAATAGCGCAGACAATATAAGTAGTACCTATCAAACTGCCCTGCATACTGTTCATAAATAGGCCTACCCTCTATTGCCACTTTATATTTTAATAAACCTGCCGCTTTCTGTAAATCGATTAGATCAATTTTACTGTATTGATAAAACTGTGAAATATCATTTAAAAACGCTAACTTGTCATTAACAGATAGTGGATTTTCAGTTAAATATGCTATATCTATATCGCTTTCGCCGGATTTAAAATCATCAGTACCATAGCTACCAATTAATATGAGTAGCTCCAACTGATACTTTTCTGCTATTTGTTTGATTAGCAATACAAACTCACCTCTGTTCTAAGAGAACACAGCACCCCCGTCCCCCTGTGTTCCCCTATTTTTCGCTTTTTTCACTGTTTCCGTTTTCTTCACTTAGCTGTTCGCTTATATCATCCCGTAAATCCTCGTACATTTTATCCTTAACCTCTTCGTATACCTCTTCTTTTATTTCCTCATATACTTCTTCCTTTATTTCTTCATATACTTCTTCTTTAATCTTATCCGACTGTTTGACAAACTTCTTTTTTTGCTCTTCTTTGAGATCCTTGCGCATCATTGCTAAGAGTGAGAATATCATTACTACCATTATCATGGCAAAAGGAAGGGCTGCAACAATAGAAGCTGTCTGCAATCCAGTTAGTCCGCCACTAATCAATAACACACTGGCTGTACCTGCAATCAAGAAACCCCATATTACTTTAACGTATAGCTTAGGGGCCAAACTACCGCTACTTGTCATGGCTCCTAAAACATAAGATGCCGAATCTGCTGATGTAATGAAAAATATCAAAATCAACATAATAGCCAATACACTCATTACCATTCCAAAGGGTAGTTCAGTCAAAGTAGCAAAGAGAGCAACTTCTACATTATTTAATACCAGTTCTCCTAACTGCTCATTGCCATTCATAATCATATCCAGTGCAGTTCCCCCAAAGGCTGTAAACCAAATTACTGCCAATAAAGACGGTACTACTAATACCCCAGCAACAAACTCGCGAATAGTTCGTCCTCGAGAAATCCTGGCAATAAAAATCCCCATAAAAGGTGCCCAGGATATATGCCATGCCCAAAAGAAAATAGTGTACATACCCAACCATTCCCCATCCCCAAAGGGCTTCAGGTCCAAACTCATTTGGGTAATGTTGGCCAAGTACCCACCAAGAGTGGATACTACTCCTTTAGCAATAAACAATGTGGGCCCAAAAATAATAATAAACAACAATAGGATGCTGGCAACGGACAAGTTTATAACACTTAAAATCCGAATACCTTTATCAACACCAGTAGCCGCTGAAAAAATAAATAAAATAGTAACAATAAAAATTACTATAAAATTAGTCGTTCCAGTATTGGGAATTGCTCCTCCTGTCAAGTGGGATAAACCTCCGGTTATCTGCAAGGCACTTAGCCCAAAAGTAGTTGCCACCCCAGTAGATGTGGCCAAAACTGCCAATGTGTCAATACCTTTTCCAAATACTCCTTCAGTTTGCTTCCCCAATAAGGGTTGGAATGCTGAACTAATCAATGCAGGCTGGTCCTTGCGAAATTGCACATAGCCCAGTGTCAATGCAACCAGAGAAAAAATAGCCCATGGGTGCAATGCCCAGTGAAATACTGCGTACCTTAAACCAGCACTAGCTTTTTGCGCTGAAGATGCATCAATAAAATCAGGATGTGGATCCAAGTAGTAGAGTGCTGGCTCCGCTACACCCCAAAAGACAAATCCCACACCAATCCCCGCTGAAAATAACATACCAATCCATGTATAAGCTGAAAACTCCGGTTTTTCATCAGGTTTACCTAACTTTAACTTGCCAAAGGGACTGACAGCTAAAAATAGTACAAAAACAATAAAAAAAGCAGTAGAAATCATATAGAACCAACCAAAATTATCTAAAGTCGCTTCCAATGCAGCAGAAGAAGCTCTTTGTAATGATTCTGGTCCAAAAAATCCCCATAAAACAAAAAGTAGCACTAAGGGTGCAGATATGTAAAACACTGTACTGGGTTTTTTCATCGTATAATCATATTTATTCAAATTAGATCACCTTCCTCATCTATATATTACCCTTTTTTGAGAATTTTTCAACCATGTATCAAAAACACAAACGGTTCTTCTGACAACCCCTTGAAAAGTTGTCGGAAGCTTTAACCCCCGGTCATCCTCACTAATCAGGGGAAGGGTTTCAATATTTAGACCAACAGGGTGAAATTGGGCGAATAGGGTTTGGATTAAAGGGACATCCAGCTTATCCTCCTGCAGCAGCACCTGATAACCCTGATGAAGGGATGGCTGCATCCCGTTTAGTCCCCATGTCTTTACAGGCTTAAGAGCCCCTTCCTGTACCATAGCCTCGGCAAATGAGGGATAGCCGCCGTGCTTGTCCCAGTACTTGTCTAGGCCAACCTTGGCCTCCACATGCTTTTCTATATCCTTAATCTTAATCCGCTTCTTTTTTTGGCTACTTATGTAGCTGTTTATTAACTGTTTCACTTTGCTCACCTTCTACCGTTTCCGTGACAATTTTTAAACATTTATAAGCTACCACATGTTCTCATCATATTATAATTTAAACACATCCTCCAATTTCAGGCAAATTAAAGACCTGCGATATTGATTATAATGCCATAAAATGCTAGAATCGTAGTAAGTTTTTTCGAAATAGCACGAAAATACCTATTATATTTGATTTCATTAGGAGGGAGAGAAAATATTTTGGCTGAAAATGTAATTCACTCAAACATGGACTTAATACAGCAAATTTTAGATACGCTTAAGCAGGCTACAGGCTTCCATATTATTATTTGTGGAGTTGGAGGAGTGATTGAAGCAGCAACTAACAAGGATAGAGTGGGCAATGTTCACTCTGCCGGCCAGAAGATTGTAGCCGGAGAAATTCCTTACGCCAAAGTTACTAAGGAGGATGAAGATCGAGCTAAGGAAATGGGAAATGATGATCGCATGGGATTTAACTACCCAATTTTCTTTAAAGATAGCATTGTGGGTTCAGCCGGTGTTGCTGGAGACCCCAGCCTTGCTGAGCTATTAGCAAAAACTGCTTCACATATGACTTCGTACATCTTAGTTAGCGAAGAAGAAAAGCGAGAGCTAGAGGCTTCACGGAATAGTGCCCTGAACCAAGAAATAACTGACCGCATAAGCACCACAACAGCAGCCACAGAACAAATTACAGCCGGAATGGAAAATTTGCATACAACAGAACAAGCTCTAAAAAACTCCATAGATACTACTATCTCTGACCTAGGTGAGATTATAAACGCAATTTCCTTCATAGAAAAAATCGCTAATCAATCACATATGCTGGGATTAAACGCCTCCATTGAAGCTGCCAGAGCAGGTGAGAACGGGAAGGGCTTTTCAGTAGTTGCTTCAGAAATTAGAAAACTTGCAGATAATAGTAGGCTTAAAACCGAAACCATTAAATTGACCATTGACTCCCTTCAACAGCGCTTACCCCAGGTAGCTGAGCGAACAAATGAAAATTTGAACATCGTTAACGAACAGTCTAAGGCACTAGATATGATATCAGGTCAAATGGAGGAGCTTCAGGACCTCTCTCAAAAACTGCTAAGTTGCTAAGGGGGGGCGGTCTGCCGCCCCTCGCTACATACAGAAATAAGGCTAATTTTGTTTGATTATATTCAGCATAAGCTCTAGACTGTTGAAGTCACATCAAATTATGATATTCTCTTCTTCCATCAACGATTGCATATATAATAACTGTTTTATTTTCTTTGTTTATTTTATAAAAGACAAGATGTTTCTCAACGATTACTACTCTGTACCCTTGTTTTTTTAAAATATAATGTTTTGGCTCACTTCCTAATTCAGGAAATTGTTGTAGGCGATTAATAGCATCTTCTAGTTTATCCAGATATTGCAATGCAATATTAACATCACCTGAATTATCTGCAATATAATATATGATATCTCGAAGCTGATCTTCAGCCTTATCCGTTCTTATGATTTTATACATCAGTCATTTTTCCTTTTCATTAAAGATTTACGAAGATCATCAAAGGAATCTTGAATTAGTCCTACTCTACCATTTTCCACATCATCCTCTGCATCTGCAAGTGTTCTAAGCAATTCCAATTCAGATTTCATCTGATAATAATCCTGCAATCCAAGAACTGCTGTATCACCCCGACCGTTTACAGTAATTATAACTGCATCCCTTGTTTCTTTACACTGTTTAGAAATTTCATTGTAGTGATTTCTTAAATCCGCTGATGGCCTGATATTTACTTTCATGATATCACCTCTTCCTAATACATTATTAGTACTCATATTATATCATGATCTGACTATGCAATCAATTAACTGTCATTTCTATGGAGCGTGATCAAATGGATCGCAAAGTTAATAATGATATCTTTGGTTCGAAGAGCGAATGATGTATGAGATACAGTTCATTTCTGCTGCTAAACGCTATTTTCCAAGCTTTATATCGTCTTATACCCCCTTACCTCACACGGCTCCTCTTATCATCACTCACAGAATGTAGCTAATTTCATCTCCTCCTCAGGTTGGTTTAGACATAGATTAAGCCCAGAAAGAGATGTCTGATTATCTCTTCCTGGGCCTGTCAAGGTAATAATATATTATTGATTTGTCAGTTGTGTCGAGGACAACACAACACCTCCGTCCCCGTGTGCTCCCCCCAAGAGCATCTATTCTACCATCTAGAAAATCCTTTGTCATTAACAGTAAAAACTTAATATTGGAATGTTGCTTCAAACAAATGTCCACCTTTCGAATTGGGTTATCATCATTAACTAAAATCTCCTTATACCTATTTCCAAAAACATGATAAACACCACCCCCTGGCATTAGTTTACCAAAAGGTCTTCCCCTCCACAATAAGTTAACAAGTTAAGTGCCCGGCACCGCATCCCCTAGAACCGTCCCCTTGTTCCCCCCCTGTCTACAACAACTTATAGGTTAATGTAACCCCGCCACCTGATTTGCTTATGATGTTTTTATCTATAAGACTATTCAACACCCTAATGGTCTTTGACTTATTAAATCCGGTTTTCAAATCTATATCTTTTCTTGAAAGCTCTACCTCTTCTTTTAATAATTCGTAAATAATGCTCTCATCTTTAGATAAATCTAATTGATCAATTTTAGTAATTGGAAGTATAATTCTAATTCTATTTTCACTTACCTCAAAATTAGGCTTAGAGATGCTATGAGTATACTCTTTGTTAATTCTTGCTATTCCCGTTCCAAACTTTTCAATAATATTTAATCGGTTAAAAACTCCTGCTATTATTGGGTTTCTCAACACAGAAATATTACCATACAAGTATTCGTCCTTAGATATACCTTCAGGGAGTCCCCCAGGAGAATTTATTTCTATTTTGTCTTCATACATTGCTATTTGTATATATGAGTTGGTATCCCATACTCTATGAACAATGGCATTTGCTAAGGACTCTCTGAAAGCTTCTTTGGGAATTAACTCTTTTTTTATTCTGTTATAACCATCTATTTCTTCAAAGATATAATATTGTTGAAAGATTTCTATTGCGTTATAGAATTGAGTTAATAACGATACATTGCTTATGGTTTTTCTATACAAAATTTTATTGATGTCCTTCCCAAATTTAACGACATCAATCCCTGAAAACGCTATATCATTTTGATCCGCCAACAGCTCTCCTGCAGTATTATAGTAGCCATCTTTATTATATAGATTAAGGGTTTTTAGAATGTCTAAGTTAATCCTTTCTATACCTGCCTCCTTTTTTAACACAGCTTCTAATATATTAAAATTCAAGTCTTGGGAAGATGCTTTTCTATCTTCATAATGCATATTAATCCCTTCCATAGCTAGTCTTCTAAGTTCAAATCTATCCACCTCTATGGTTGAAGTATCCGCTCTTTTGTAAGCTTTTCCTTTGTAATAATAAGGAGTGTCTTTACCTTTTTTAACTTCTACAATAATGATTGTCTTGTCTTCTACTTCCTTAATACGAATTTCAAAAAAAGGAACCGGAGCAAGAGAATCATTGATCATATTTTCAATTCTTAATGCTTCTTCTTTTGGACTCTCTCTTACACCTACCACATTTCCATGGTCATCTACACCAAAAATTATTTCTCCATCACTATAATTAGCATAGGCACTAACTGTTTTTAAAAAAGTTTTTGAAACTTCTTCTTTGAATTCCAAACTATAACTTTCGTTAGTTTGCACAACTCCACCTCCAAAATATTTATAATATGTAATGTTACCATAAATATTTCGTGTTTGCAACGATAAAGGTATCGTTTCATTCTTCGTTACATTTTGTAGCATTTTTATTTTTATAGTTGTGCAACGTTCTGCAACGAGGAAGGCTTTTTATTGCAAAATTATAAATGGTAACACAAAAGAACCGCCCCCGTGTGTCTTTACTTGAACAACCCATTTATCAAAATGGAAACTTTACTGTAGAAGTTTACTCTTCAACCAGCTTTAACAAATCCCCTAGCTCCTCATACCCTTTATCGTTAAATACGTACTTCCTTACCTCTCCATTAACCGTAGCTGTAATTATCCCAATAACTTGACCTGATTTTTTCTGAAAGGTCATGGGAAGTTCTCCAAAGAACTTTGACCCATATGATGATTCTATAAAGTCCTGCTCATTGAGGTGGATTGTCCTTATAAAATTTAGGATATTAACTTTTACTTGGTCTTCAAGGCTTAAATTTTTGGATTTGAGCAACCTCTTTACTTCTACTTCTGAATATTTCATTGGGAAGTCCCCCATTTCTATTATTACTTGTACTTTAGAATCAATATTTGTATGCAGCTTAATCGTTGTATGTAAAAGAGTTTTTCTCAATGTTCATTGCCAATACTTAATTGAATGTAAGACTGCAAATTAATATTAACATTAACTGCACATAAATGTCAGATTATTTCTAAGTCTGTTACTGTTTATAGCAATTATTTGCATTTCTTAATGTCATATTTTGAATAGAACTATTGACCTTTTTGGGTCTTTTTTTTATTCTGTTATTAAATACAACAGAAAGGAAAGGGAAGAACCTCACAAGCTCGCCAGCCCCGGTTCTTCCCTTAAGGGTTATCCCTAATCGGATAATCCACCCATAACCTTATGATAAGATTATTTTTGAATTTATGCAAGTGTTTTCAGGTGATCAAACAAAATAAGGACTAACGTTATCTCTACTATACAGATAACGTTAGTCCTGAGGTCATTACCTGTCCTTTTACCTCCTGTTATTATCCCTTATTCTTCTTTCAGCTTTCATTTTGTCATTTCCCTTCTTTATGATTTTATTACATGTAAGTTTAGTACTGTTGCGGCTTTGTGTTTGGAATACGATATCTCCATATCTACACTATACTGAATTTATCATCGTTTTATAGAGGACAGGCTTCTATGGTGCACATAACTGTTACTTCCCATAGAACGCCGGCTTTCCGCTAAGGACGATAGCGTCAGCGACCACAATTACCCTATATAAACAACTTCATGAGGCGCCAAATTTCGGGACTGCAGTATTCGTTAAAACCTTCAAGCCTCCAAGTTTGCTAGCCCCCCTAGCTGTCCCAACTCTATAATCTCAGTGTATTATGAGCCGCTGTGACTTTTACGTCTGATCACCCCATGGTTTGTTACCTCCCCATGTCCCAGATATGCTAACCATCCGAACCGGTCAATTGATGGTAGGAGACTTTCACTCCATTAGATTTTCAGCCTTGACGGCTGTTCCCGCCCTTATCTTGGCGCATTGTCAGGCACCGAGGGTTCTTATTTTGTTACTGCAGATATTTTTTAGCATCCTCTAAGCTCTTATATTCTAGTATCTCATCAATGATGATTTCCAAAGTCACTGTGTCAAGTGATATACTTTTACTGGTGTAGCTTTTGTGTTCAAAGAGGAAGTAGATGTATCCTTCCCTATTATTAATATTTACCCTAAAAAGCATATCTGAAAATACTTCTTGGAGCTCTTCATT
This sequence comes from Desulfitispora alkaliphila, assembly GCF_050433185.1. Taxonomy (NCBI): domain Bacteria; kingdom Bacillati; phylum Bacillota; class Desulfitisporia; order Desulfitisporales; family Desulfitisporaceae; genus Desulfitispora; species Desulfitispora alkaliphila. Next base: position 54,039 of record NZ_JBNPXS010000009.1, on the reverse strand, counting down.
GATAAAGCTATCTTTTTGTGGCTCCAATGTATTAATGTCAATTATATTTAACTTATTATACCATGTAGCTAAGTTTTATAACATAAAAATCACTTTTTTGCATTTTATATGCCCTATTTTATTTAGCTCTATTTTACCACTGGAGGCTAGTGTAAAAATACTAAGCTCCAAAGGTGATAAGCGTCTGTGAGTTACATTTGAAAATATGTATTTGGCAATAAGTTGATATTTACTTTCATGATATCACCTCTTCCTAATACATTATTTAGAAGCTCCCCTGTCAAATTAGCTTTAAACTCCCGTGCTCTATTCTTCATATTAACCCCTCCAAAAATGAAATACCACCGTCCCCGCGACAATACTGATTACATTTAGTGCCATTCCCAGCCGATAGCGTCTGCCCCAATATTTTCGCCCTTGGGGTACTCTTAAGTTAAGTGCTACTAGAAAAGCTGCTATTACAATAATCCCTAACCAAGCATTCACAAGACACAGTCCAATTCCAATTCCCCGAAAGAGCATCCCACCATATCTCTCTGCCCCAGTGAAAAAGGGAGGCCTCATCTCATTTAAAACAGCATTTAGTATTACTTGATTTAAAACTGACTGGCCAAAAATGAACCATATTAGGACTATCACCACCGGCAAGTCAAAGTGCGATAAGTAACCTTGTCCAATAACATTTAATCCCCTCTGCCCTAAGAAAAAGCTTGTTGCATTAGCAATAATAAAAATTACGAATATATGTAGCACCTGATCCGCAATAAAGTAACTCAATTGACCTTTAAATCCAGGTTCTTTTTTCTTTTCCACATTAATCTTCCAACCATCAATCCAGTAATGAGTTAGCCCAATCGCTATTAGAGCAGGCCAAAGCTTATCTAGATAGGGCAGAATAAGAGCCCCTGTAACTATCACCCCCACCATACTGTGGGCAGCAATCCCATACTTACTAGTTTTCTTCCATGCTACTAATTTATTAGTCTGAAGGGGAAAATCCGCAATCAGATGCCCCACCAACAAAAGAAAAAATAACTCTGATAACTCAGCCATAGTACCCCCGTTTTTAACGAAATATTTTTACTAAACTTTTACAAAAAGTTTCAGTAATATAGTATACTTTAAAAAGGTTTAATTTTCCTCTAAAATTATTAAAATTGGGTCTTTTGGATACAAAATGAACAGGAGTTGAACTTATGGAATCTAAAAAGAAGAAAAACATTCTGCTTTTAGGAATTATCTTAGGCTTAGCTGTTGTATTTTTATCTTACTTTAATCTTTTGGGGGAGTTAGAAAACTCAGCCTACGATTACCGCTTTTACCTCAGGGGAGCACAAGAGCCCTCCACAGATATTTTCATTGTGGGTATAACTGATCAGTGTCTTCAAGAGTTGGGACGCTGGCCTTGGAATAGGGATGTTCACGCAGGTTTACTGGAGGTTTTGACTGAAGCCAATGCCAGTGTGGTGGGAATGGATATTATGTTCTCCGAGCCCTCTCAGTTGGCGGAGATGGACCAAGCTTTGGTAGAGGCAACAGCCAACTCAGTCCCTGTGGTCTATCCCACAGAAGCATCTCCTGACTTAAGCAATATTCCCGGTTTCTTTTCCCCACTAGCTGTAAACTATCCCATTCCTGAATTAATGGAGGTATCATCTGCTGGCTACATAAATGTGACCCAGGATAGGGATAGCATCATGCGAACAGCTATCATGTGGATGGAATACAATGAGGAGCCTATTACTTCTTTTGATGTGAAGGTATGGGCACATTCTCAAGGCATTTCCCATGAAGAGTTATCCAGCCACTTGACAACTCAATTTAAACCAGGTCAGAACGAGCTTAGTCTTGGAGACTTTAGCTTTCCCTTGGATTCATGGGGGCGCACATTGATAAACTACAGCGGTGGACCTCACTCTTACCCTGTGCTGCCCTATCACTTAGTTTTAGAGGGTGCTTATCCCCCTTCTACCTTTGAGGATAAGATTGTCTTAGTTGGATACTACGCTTTGGGGTTAGGAGACTACTACTTTACCCCATTTGCCAAAGATGCTCCCATGTTCGGTGTAGAGGTGCACGCAAATATAGTTAATACTATCCACCATGCTGGCCCAATTAACAGTGCTCCCCTAGCCGTGAACTTATTACTTGTATTTGCTCTTAGTCTGGGCTCTATCTTTATTTACCAAGGCTTGAGACCAGTATTAGGATTTGTCAGTCTAATCGCACTATCTGGAGCATTTTATTTCATTACTCAGCACTTATTTGTTAACAATTCTATATATGTGGAGAGCACTTACCCCCTGCTTGCCTTGACTGGTAGTTTTATAGCCGCTTTGGCCTACAACTACGTGGTTGAGCAAAAGGATAAGCAACGAGTTACAAGAATATTTGGTCGCTATGTGGCTCCTCAGGTGGTTAATGAAATCCTCCAGGTTGGAGAGGATAACCTGAAACTAGGTGGAACTAGTCGCAGAATTACCATCCTATTTATTGACATTAGGGGCTTTACGCCACTATCAGAAAAACTACCCCCTGAGGAAGTAGTAGCTATCTTAAACGAGTACTTTGAAATAGTAACCACCTGTATTTTTGAAAACAAAGGGACTATCGATAAGTTTATGGGAGATGCAGCCATGGCCCTCTTTAACACCCCCTTAGAACAAGAAGATCACGCACTGTGGGCAGTTAAAGCAGCTAAAGCCATTACCGATAAAGGAGCAGCTCTCCAGAAAAAGGTTCACGAGATGTCAGGAGTAACACTCCACTTTGGCATCGGGATCAACACCGGAGAGGTCATCGTGGGCAATATCGGCTCCCAAACTCGCATGGAGTATACCGCAATCGGCGATGCGGTAAACTTAGCAGCTAGGTTAGAATCTAACGCAACGCCAGGTCAAGTATTGGTGAGTCAAGAGGTCTATCAGGAAGTGGACGGCCGCCTGCCCTTAAAACCAGTGGGCGAAATCCAGGTTAAAGGCAAGAGCGAACCAGTGATGGTGTATGAGCTAGAGTAAGCTGAAAAAAATGTCAAAAGGGGACGGTAACAGGTTATTAAAACCTGTTAACCGTCCCCAGCTGGGTTAACAGCTAATTTTGTTTGATAATATTCAGCATAAGCTCTAAACTATTTTTCTCCTCAATGGCAATTAAACTTATAAATTTAGAGAGGTCTCCTCTATCCGCCTCCATTAGTGCTCTGTAATAGTCCTCTCTATTTTCATTTTTTATTACCACAGGAAGGAAACCGTGCTTCATTAGAATAATATTCATTAAAATTCTTGCAACTCTTCCATTGCCATCATCAAAAGGATGTATTGCTACAAACTGGTGATGTGCAATTGCAGCTATTTCTATGGGGTGTTTCTCAGATGTATTGATAAATTGAACTAGATTTTTCATTTCTCCAGGTACTTTAACAGGGTCACAGTATTTATGTATTTCTCCGTTCATTGTTATAACATGATTAGGCTCAGTTTTATATCTTCCAGGATTGATTTTCTTCTTTACCTTATTATCACTTGGTCCCACCATGACAAAGTCTATTCCTTTTAACAAAAGTGCATGAATTTCTTTAATTAAACCCTCTGTTATTTCCCTGTTATCTTTAACTATATCCTTTATAAAATCAATTGCATCTGAGTGATTTTGCACCTCAAGATATTCTTTTAATGTTTTACCTTTTGATGTAAGGCCATGTTGTAAAAAGAAAGCGGTTTCCTGTAGCGTTAAAGTATTACCTTCTATAGCATTTGAGTTATAGGTCCACTCAATTTTATATTTCTGGTCTACAATCTCCATTATTTCCGGAGAAAGAGGTCTATGACAATCAATTTCATTTTTTAATTTGTCTATTTCCTCAAAAACCATTCCTCCACACCCCTTTAAATATAACTTGCATCTCGTCCCATTTATTGCCATTATATCAGAGCCAAATATATATTACAATATGGCGACTTCTTCTTAATATTATAGCTGTTGATTCTTTTAACTATCTTAAGGCATTTGTTTATAAGTTCGTGTAAATTATATCTTGTCCTGCTTTTTCAGGGAATAGTGAAAAAACGGTTCTGCTGGCAGCCTCTTAAAAAGCTGTCAGCAGAACCGTTCCACTGTAGTACGCGGCAGTAATCTTATTCCTCCCTATACAGTAGTAACTTAACTAAAACTATTTCTACATCATCATCATATATGCCCAAGGTACTTTCCTTATTAGGTTCAAAGCTTCCGTTCTCTAAATACACAAATTTAGTTACATCAGTTTCATCAAGAGAATATACTGCATCTGTTACTGTTTGATTATTAATTTTAAAATTCATGGTTTCCAAGTTAATCTCTTCATTAAGCTCTAGAACCACATAGTCAGTGTTAAATTCATACACATCATCAACTAGTACTAAGAGTTCTCCTAGCTCTTCTAGATTATCTGTACCATATACTGCCTCAACAACTGTTGTTGGTTCTCGTCTTTGTAGCGTTACATCATCTACCACAACCTCAAAAGTTGTAGTAACCTGATCAGGTAATTGCAAACCAGTCATACTTTCACCTAGATTTAATTTAACTTCATATGTACCTGGCATAGCATCTTGTGGTAGTTCATACCCTGATAACCAGTCAATATGGGTAATTTTTTCTTTTAACAAAACTGTTCCCTCTGGGTTTTTTATGACAAACTCCATCTCAAGGGGTTCACGAGTATCAGTTATTTCAGTAATAGATCTAAGCCCGTGAACATATTTATCATCTTGGTCTTCGTTTCTTAACGGAAATTGGCTAAAATCGACCCATTCACCAGGCTCATAATACTGGAATTCCGTTTCTAAGCAATCAATAACTTCATCGCTTAAAAATAACTCTAAATCCTCCTCTAACATATATTCTCCATCATAATAGTACTCACATATAATAGGTGTAAATCTATACTCCCACTCATTTCCAACACTCTCAGTCCTTATTAAAGTAGGCATAAAACTATCTGCATAGCTCCCCTTAGATAAAATCATATCCTTGTCAGTAGGTACAATCCAACTAAAAAACTCTAGATTAGGATCCACCGTATAACGTCTAATATCTTTCTGATAGTACTGTTCAAAGTCAAGGTCATAGGTATAACTAATCTTGGCAGTATTATTTGCATCAAACTCTAGTGAAGCATCTTCAACAATATCTTGATCTAATAATCTTAAAATATAATAGTCATCTTGACTTTGCCCATAGACTCTAAAACTATACAATCCCTCATCAAGCCAGATTCTATTGTGTTCAACTTCTTCATCATATCTAAACCCTTTTAAAGAAATTTTCAAATCACCTATAGTTATCACAAAGTCAATGCGTTCAAAATCAAATGCTATATTTGAACTAAATTCTACTTTCCCATTATTTGATTCAGCTCCTATGGCGAACAGTTCCGCTTCTAACATTTCTGCTGTAATTTCACGAATATATACAAAGTCTTCAGTTGCTCTTCCCTGTATAACAACTGTATCACCCACACTTACATCTTCGATAACAAATACCCCGTCCTTATCAAAGTATGGTTCGTCAAACATGTATTCTTCATATCTATCACTTATATGAATATAGTCAATGTAGTGTGCTTTATATCCCTCTGTATCTTCTACCGTGAACCTAATGTTATTTTCATCTATAACACCAATAGGCTCATCAATATTCAACTGTAGCTCAATATATTGGACATCTTCCTCAATTATTACTAATATTTCTACAGGTTGATAGTTCACCCCTTTAACAGGGTATGCACCTACTGTATATACCTTACCCTCTTCAAGTCCCCCTAGCTTGAATTCACCTGCGTTACCTATGGGCACATCATAAATCCAGTTATTATGTTCATCAAGTACTGCAATCCAAACATCACCTTGCTTCAGAGATTCATCCCCTGGAACAATTACAGTACCCTCCACCTGGGGCTCTGTTAATTGAAAATCCAATTCTGCAAGATCAGCTATCCCACCTTCTACCATAACCGTTTTTCCAACTGAAGGTGTGTACTCAGAATCTATGCTGGGCATTGCTCTCAAAATGTAGCTACCATCTTCCAAGCTACCTATTTTGTAAGTTCTTCCAAATTTAGTCCAGTCAACCATTACACCCTGATATTCATTTGTTTCCAGATTAAGTATTCCTATGTATGCATCTTCAAATGCCCCTCCAGCAGGTCCTATTACTTCTCCCCTAATCTGAATTTCTGATAGAGCTATTCCCACATTTTCTGAATCAATTGTAATTCTTTTTTCTTGAGATTGAGCGTAATCCACACTTTCTTGGGGACTTGCCTTAATTATATATTCACTTTCCGGGTACAAACCCCATAAGCTAAACACCCCTCCAGGACCAACAGGCACCTCTTTAATCCAATTTTTATCTGTGTCAAATACAGTTACCCAGGCTTCTCTCGGATTTAAGAATTCTCCTGTAGGTGTTTTTACATTCCCCAAGACTTGAGGTTTATTAAGATTTAGTGTTATTTCAGTATCGATATGATTGTCTTCCACTATGACAGCTATTCTTTCTGAAGGCGCATGCATAAAAGAGCGCGCTTCTAATTCATATTCTCCATCCTCTAGTCCCCATAACTTGAATGTTCCATTAGGAAATATTTTTGTTCGATAAGGGCGCGGATGATCACCTGGTAAAAATACATTTACCCACCCTATTTCATTATCAAGTAGCAATTCTTCTTCTGGAGTTAAAACTTCTCCTATACTTTGTGGATATGAAAGCTCCAATGTAACATGTGAATCTACCGTCGTTCCTCCTTCTACTGTAAAACTTACTGATGTTGAAGGGGCATACGGGGATTCATAGTTAGGCAATGCTTGAATATAATAGTTTCCATCCTCTAATCCTCTAATAAAAAATTCTCCATTTTCAGTTATTGGAACTCGAAAATAATCCTCCCCACCAAATCTGTCCTCTATTTCTTTTCTCACCTGCACTTGTCCTTGCTTCTCATCTAAATATGTTCCCTCTGGTGTCAGCACATTACCAACCATTTGCGGTTCTAAAACCGGCGTCTTAAATGGTTCCGCATCAAAAAAGTTTCTTCCATTATAACTAACACTAAATAAAATGCTAAATGGTGTTCTATCGGGCTTCATTTCAATAAACTCAAAGGTAGCGGTTCTAGAGCTAGCATCCCAAACATATTCAACTTCATGATGCTCCTCAATTGTACTGATAAAGTCTTCATCTACACGAACAAATTCGTCCGTTTCTATTTCCGTCCAAGCAGCTTTAAACAGGAAGTCATCCTTGGTAGGAGCAGATGATGGAGATTTATTCAATTGAACAACAAAAACTCCATTTTCAACTTCAAAGGATTCCGCATCGATTATCGAACTACCCCCAGAGCTACTTCTTCTAGGCGTCTCACTCTCCACCTGTTCTTGCTGCTCACTTTCCTCTTGTAAGATATTCTCAACAGTTTCTGGCGTGGCCTCACTCCGTGCTTCTTCTAGAGATTCCTTTATGCCCAAGCTTTCCGCTGCTTCACTAGTTTCTTGCCGAATTACTTCTGCTTCCTCTTGTTTTTGCTGCAATTCCTTCTGTCGCTCTGCCCGCTCTGCTGCCCTTTCTCTCTCCTCTTGCCTAATTGCCTGGGCCTCTTCTCTAATTTGAGCTTCTATCTCTTCGGGAGTTATTTCCGATGGTGCCTTGTCAATAACTTCTCTTAACTTAGTCAACCTCTCTTTGCTTTCCGCCACTTCCTGTCTTTCTCGTTCAGCTTCTTGCACTACCTCACGCTTTATCTCTAATTCTCTTTCCATCTGACTCTCTAATCGCTTCAGTTCTTCTAGCCTATCCCCAGTTGCTTCCTCTTGTAGTTCTCTCAGACGCTCTAACTCCATGGTCAATTCAGCTAGTTCCTGAACTCCTTCTTTTAATTGCTGTTCAACCATTTCTAAAACTATTGTCTTTACTTCTGACTCTACTACAACATAGGCCACAGGTACATCTTCCACCAAGTTATCCTTTTCCCAATCATCCACAGTCATAACATCTACAGGTTCAGCTGCTGGCGGGGGCGCGTCAACGCTCACCCTGGTCTGTTGGTGCGGGTTTACCAGCACTTCTTGTGCCATACTAGAGTCCCCAATTCCTCCTGGGGCTGCACTTGTTTGCTTAGGACGCACTCCTACAGCACCAGCATATACTCTTACTACTGTGTCGTTGTCACTATATGCATCTACAGCAAATGCAGTTCCCCTGACTCCCGCTACAGCAGAGGGTGTGTTAACCTCAAACCTGGAATTTCTCTGAGAGATATCGGGAATTCGATACCAAGCTTTCCCCCACCCCACGTTTAAAAAGGTATTATCTCCATCTCCAATTGTATCCCGATAAAGGGACTCTATCTCAACTCGGGAATCGGGAGATATCCGACTTATACTGCCATCGTCAAATCTAATTTCTACTCTGCCGTCACTTCCCGTGGTTATGCGATCACCCTTTGTTAGTTCCGCGCCTTTTTTGGCAGGCAAACTAAAAGGCTGCCCTGAAGCTTGGACTAACACAGATCCTTCTGTCTTAGTTATAATTGCCCTGCGCTCTATTTCACCCGCATATGAAACATCCATATTAAAAGAAAGAATTGCTATAAATATGCCTAGTAATAGGAACAAAAATTTCTTTTTCATTACACCTGCACCTACTCTCCCTTAAGAATTACTGACCGCAATGTTCCGTCCCATTCAACATCTAACCCCAAGCTCTCACCCACAAAGCGCAGGGGCACTAGTGTCCGACCTCCTTCAACCCTTGCAGGCACATCCATTTCTCTTTCCACTCCATTTACAGAAGCAATCGCCTCATCAACTGTCAGCTCTACACTCAAATCACCCAGAGTGGCATTAACTCTCCTCAATTCACCGTTCCAATCCACCTCTGCGCCCAATGCTTCAAAAATAACTCTCATGGGCAATAGTGTTCTACCACCCTCCATCACTGGTGCCACATCTGTGGAAACCCTGCGATCATTGTAGAAAATAGCTATCTCTCTAATATCAGTAGAATAAATGCTCTCCCTCAAGTCAGTGGCAACCCCGCTCTGGTTATAAACCACCACATCTCCTGTTCTAGTCTCAAACCAGATATTACCCAAATTATCACAGCTAATATCCCTGATATCATTACCTGTCAAATCTCCTTTGAGCTCAACATTATGCCAACTTCCGGCATGGTAGTAGGCAACCCCTAAGGGCGTAGCTATCCACACACGATCCTTTGCATCTACCGCCAGAGCTCTTATGGTATCAGAAGCAATTGCACTATTTCCTGTATTAAATACACTTCCTTCCTCTCCATGCAACAGTTTGACTACCCCTCCGCCCCAGGTTCCTACCCAGAGGTTTTCATCTCCATCTATTCCAAGGGAGCTTATATCATTCACGGGCAAGATGCTGTTATCCCTGTGGTAATTTATCCAGTCATCTCCATCAGCTAAGTATGCTAAGCCTTGACCGAATGTCCCAATCCAGTACCCGCCATTGCTATCCACTAATGCATCTGTAACCACATTATAAGGAATATCTATCCCATCTAGCTCTTCTAACTCACCAAAAAGAACGTCATCTTGCCCTGGCTTCTCTGCCCATTTACCCGTCCAGGCATTACCCTTTTTATCAACCGCAACACTTTTAATAATCTCACCCTGCTCAGAAACTGTTATCTCTCCATCTGGAGACAAACATGCCAGTCCCTCAGCAGTGGCTATCCACACATTATTGTCTTGTCCAATAGCTAAACAGTTAATATTGTTTGAAGGCAACCCACTATCACTGGCACTATAGCTTATCCACTGTTCTTCTGAGTTTCTATGGACAAGGCCCCGATTGGTTCCAAACCAAATACCCCCGTTACTATCCGTGACAATAGAGGTTACATTTCTACCTACGAGCCCGCTATTTTCAGGTGTGAACATGCTCCAATTGCCCCTATTATCTATATAGATAGCACCGCTTTCCTCTGTACCTAACCACACTCCCTCTGTATCGGAAGCTATTGTATGTATTTTATCTATGGGAAACTGGCTGCTTTTATCAGCAAAAGTAGTCCATTTGCCCTCACTATCCAGGCAAAACAGTCCATTTCCCCAGTCTCCAATCCACAATCGACCCATATTATCTAGCCCTAAGGCTCTCACATCGCCTTTTTCTAGAGGACTATTACTCGTATTATAATGTGTCCAATCTCTGTTTGACTCCAAGTGCATGAGTCCATTATCAGTGCCTAGCCAAAGGCCACTTCCTTCATCAAGTGCTAAAGCATACACCTGATTAGCATCTAAACCACTATTCTCCTTGGTATAAAGCCTATACACCTGTGGATTGGCTAAAGAGCGAAGCACCAACCCCCTATTAGTTGCTTCCCAGGCATAATTACCCCATATTTCTACATCATGGGTATAAATGTTACTGCTATACTTACTCCAGTTGTCACTTGCTTCTTCCGCTGTAGCATTGTTAATAAAAATCATCATTAATGCCATTAGTGCTAACGCTAAGATAATTAACCTCTTCTTCATGCAGCCTCTCCCCCTTATTGACATAAAAAAACCTTTAAATAGGCTCTAAAAATATAGTATACTTTAACAAAGATCAAATTCCCTGCAAAATCATTCCAAATAGGACTTCCTGTTGGAAATTAATTCTATTTCCTTATTATAATTCTAAAATTTATAGGTGGTGTAATTTATGAATATTCCTGAGCAGCTAGAGAACTTCTTTTCCATTGGCTTAGCCTTATCTGCGGAAAAAGACAAAAATAAGCTGTTAGAGATGATTTTAACCGAAGCTCGTCGCATTACAAATGCCGATGCTGGCACCCTCTATCTTGTAGAAGAAGACTATTTAAAAATAAAAATCATTCAAAACCAATCAATGAATACCTTTAAGGGCGGTAATGGCGAAGAAGTAACTCTTCCACCTGTCCCCATGGAATTAGACTACGTTTCCGGGTATACTACTCTAACAGGTAAGACTGTGAATATTCCCGATGTATACCATGCTAAAGACTTTGACTTTTCAGGCCCTAGAAAATATGACGAAATGACTGGCTATAGAACCAAATCTATGCTAGTAATCCCCTTGAAAAATCACTTAAGTGAAGTCATAGGAGCCTTACAACTAATAAATTCTGTTGATAGCTCTGGCAATGTGGTTCCCTTTAGTCCAGACCTACAGCCCATTGTGGAGTATCTCTCCTCCCTGGCAGCTATAACTTTGACAAATGTACAGTTAACTAAGGATATAGAAAATCTATTTGAATCCTTTGTGCAGGTCATGGTAACTGCCATTGATGCCCAAACCCCCTATAACGCTACCCATACTCAAAAGGTGAGCAAACTTGCTGGACTTATAGCTGAAGAAATAAACTCCTGTGATACAGGAGTCTTGGCAGATGAAAGATTTGATAAAGATCGCTTGTACCAGCTCACCATGGCTGGTTGGCTTCACGACATTGGCAAGATTGCCACACCTTTAGAGGTAATGAATAAACCCACTCGTCTAGGGAATCAGCTTCCCATCGTATTGGGTAGGTTGGAGCTTGCCATTGAACGGACTAAGAGTAGCTCTCTAGAAAAGCAATTGGAGTTATGGAAACAAGGTATGACAGAAGCAGCTACAACGGAAGAAAAAAGATGCCAAGAGGAAGTTGCTCACTTGGAGGTAGCTAAAGAGCTAGTCACAAAGGCAAACAAACCTTCTACCTTTGTGGATCCAGAATTAAGAGGTAAACTAGAGGAATTAGCTCCCTATTTAACTGAAGCAGAGTTAAGCTCTTTGTGCATTCCTAAGGGAACACTAACTGAAGAAGAGCGAAAAATAATGGAAAATCATGTGGTCACATCAGAGAAGATGCTTGCCAAAATACCATTTACTAAGAAGCTAGCGCAAGTGCCAAAGCTAGCCTGCATGCATCATGAGCAACTAAATGGCCAGGGGTATCCCCACCAGTTAAATGAAAGCGAAATCCCACTCGAAGCTAGAATATTAGCTATTGCAGACATCTTTGATGCCTTAACTGCCAGCGACCGTCCCTACAAAAAAGGGATGCCCGTAGAAAAGGCTCTAGAAATAATGGGCTATATGGTGGAAGAAAGAAAGTTAGATAGTGATTTGGTGGAGCTGTTTAAAAAGAGGAAGGTTTGGGAGAAGGGTTAGAAAAATATCCTGCTGCGGGGATGGTGACAGGTTGCAAATGAACACAACACCTCCGTCCCCTTGTTTTCCGTTCCCTTGTTTTCGTTTTTGCAATTTCTGGCACCAGTTAATTCATTGAAATGGAAGTAAGGCCTATACCTTTACTTCCCTCTCACCTTACTATTTTCTATTTATCAATCCTGCTTCAACTAATAAGTTTCTGATAGCTGTTGCTGCCTCTGAGAACCCCCCAACCCTCGAAGGGTGTTCTTTTTTCCCCCAGCCCCTTAAGAGCTTGATAGCTCCTAAGGGTTGCTGGGGGGTTGATTACATTAGCAAATTTATGCTCGCATTGTAAGACACAAAAGTACCGTCCCTGGGTGTCTGTGGTTAATCATTTATCCAATAAAACAAAGTCGACTTCCCCTGTCTGTTTACCTTCCTCAATAGTTACTTCGTCTATTGAAGAAAATATATATCCATCCTTATCAGCACTTATAGTAATACCTGTACCTGTTGGCACATTCCAGATGGTGTATGTTCCATCTCCATCCGTTGTTGCTTGAAGTGTAACACCATTCACATTTATACTTACTGTTGCTCCTTCTATTGGGCTGTCTTCACTATTAGTTATTGTTCCAGATATACTTCCTGTACGTTCTACAGTTAGCACTCCATTGTCCACGCTGAAAGATGTTAGGTCTCCACCATCTTTGGTGCTTGGAGTTTTGTCATTAAAAGCTCCTAAAAAAGGCTCGATCATGTTTTTATTGGCATAGTTTTCGCTTAGATATCCTCGATTTATATATCTATTGCCAATTCTTCCAAAAGATATCTCTTCATTATTGTCTCGTATTATTTCAGGGTTTAAAGCATAGTTCCCTACAATATGACTTCTAGAATTAACTCTGCCAACAATACCTCCTACCTCTTCTTCTCCTTTTACATTTCCTAATGCAAAGCAATTTATAACGGTTGATGCATTTCCACTACCAGCATAAGTCAGTCCGACTAAACCACCGATTTGACTTGTACCTGTTACATCACCACTGGCATAGCAGTTTTCTACATTGCTTGTATGTGAGTAGCCTATCAAACCACCTGCAATGCTAACACCTTCAACATCTCCTGTTGCATGGCTGGCATTAATACTAGAATAATTAAAACCAACAAGGCCACCTATATATCTATAACTTCCTACTACTTTGCCGTGAGCGCTGCTGTCCTTTACCTCAATATAGGCGCCATCGTTATTGCCTATTAAACCTCCAACGCGTTCTTGACCAGAAACATTCACATTAGCTACAGCATTATCTACAATAGTGTTAGATCTATTTTCCCCTATTAACCCACCTGCAAAGTCGTTTCCAAATAGTTCTCCAGAAACTGTTATATCTCTTATATGCCCAGAGTTATATCCAGCAAGAATGCCTGTATAATCCTGTCCTCGAACCGTAGCACCAGTAATATTTAGATTTTGGATCTTTGGATTACTATTAAACCTCCCAATATAACCAAATAATCCGACATAATCTTCATCCGGTCTATTGATGTTTAAATTAATAATGCTGAATCCGCCGCCGTTAAATTTACTCATAAAACGATTAGATAGAACCTCATCACCTATGGGCTCCCAGCCCTTGCCATCATTCCAGTATGCACCACCGCTAGATGTTGCATTGCCTAAATCGATGTCATCAACAAGGTTAAAGTAGGTGTTTTCATGTTCGCTGCCAAGGTAGTTTCTTATGCTATTTAATTGTTCAGCTGTTTCAATCTTGAAAGGACTGGCTTCAGTTCCTGCTCCTCCGGCAAAGTCAATCTCTATTACTGTTACAACCCATTCTTTTATTGTTGTTCCGTCTTCAGCAGTAACTACATATATTACCGGTGAACTAAAGTCATTACCTGTACTACCACTTTCTTGTTGTGTTCCTTCAACAGCGGCTGTTGCTCCTGGTGACAGTGAGAACGTTGCAACCAAATCTGTCATATCTGTTCCATTTCCTACTTTTATAGTAATTATGCCCTCTTTCGAGTCAATGTCAAATGGTTCAGCTTCTTCCGCAAAGCTAAATTCTTCAAATTCAGCTGCACTGCTAATATGGTCATAGCCCTGCCATCTTAAGAATGGATATCCTTGATTTTCTACGGAATTGATGCCCCAAATGTTGCTAAAATCCCAGTCGGTGTAGGTGATCTCTTGCTTCATCTCACCTGTTGTCTTAGGTATGCCTCCACCTGCATGTTGGGAGTTATCTTGATTGTAGTAGCTACTATTAACAGTTCCCCTTCCGTGATAGCCTACCATACTACCTATATTTGAGGTCGTTCCAGAAACTGATGCAGTGAAATAACTATTATTAACATCACCAACCATCCAACCTGCTAAGCCTCCAACATTACTGTCAGTGCCTATTACATTTCCTAAAGCATAAGCATCAGATATGTCTCTAGTTCGAGCATAGCTATTATGAGGCCACCAGCCTATTTGGCCCACTATCCCTCCTATTTTAGTATCTCCACTGATATTTCCACTAGAATATGCATTACTAATATTTGTTGTTGAATAACCAACCAATCCTCCTACTCGATAATTGCCAACAACATCACCAGTTGCAAAATTCCCAGATACTGAAATTGACGAGCTTCCTATTAAGCCACCCACCATTTCATTCCCCTCTACATTACCTGTTGCATAACTATTGCTTACAGAATTCTGTGATGCTGAGCCGGATAGACCCCCTACACTATTAGCTTCAGGAGCAAATACATTCCCCGTTGCGTAACTATTGCTTACTGAAGTTCCTCCTTGTCCGGATATTACTCCTATAAACCCTCCTATTTGACTCACAGCACCCGTAATTCCCGTCACATCTCCTGACGCGCTGCAGTTAGTAATCGTCAATCTAGTACCTCCATGCCCCAAAAGTCCTCCAACATATTGAGTTCCAAAAACGTCTCCAGAAGCTGAACTATTTTCTATTCGTTGTCTATAATCAGTCCAAGCATTCCCTGTCCAGTGTGCACCGGATGTTGCTCTTCCTATAAGGCCACCCACATACCTTTCACCATGAACCGTAACATCCGTACTTACTGAAGACATCTGCCCTACAAACCTGCCAGCAACAGGGCCTACATAATCCTTACCTGCAACACTTCCTGCCTCTAAAGTTAAGTTATGAACACCTGGGTCATATACTAAACTGCTATATTTTGAAATAACACCAAATAAACCCACATCATTTTCTTCTGGCCTATTTATATATAGATCGCTAATTGAAAAACCTGCACCATTCAAGCTACCCATAAAGGTGTTTCCTTCACCACCAATAGGCTTCCAACCCTTACCATCATTCCAGTAGGTGCCACTTGCAGTAGAAGTGGCCTCTCCTAAGTCAATATCATTTAGAAGAATAAAATGTGTATTGGCATGGTCTGACCCCAAGTACTTTCGTACATTATCTAAGTGTTCTGCAGTAGCTATTTCATAAGGACTTGCTTCTGTGCCAAGACCGCCAGCAAAGTCAGGATTGCTTGCTACATTAATAGTAACAACCCACTCTTTCTTTGTGCCGTCTTCAGCTGTTACCACATAAGTTACTAGACTACTAAAGTCATTTGCTGTGACACCGCTTTCCTGCCCAACACTTCCCACTTTTATTGACTGAGTATCTTCTGATGTGATAACGGTGGCAACTAAGTTGGATACATCTGTTTCATAAGGCACCTCTACAGTGATTGTGCCTGCTTGTGAATCGATAACTGTATCTCCTATTTGATCCGTTATGCTATAGCTTAAAATCTCAGCTTCGCTGTTTAAAAATTGGTGAGTTATAAACACTGTCGCTACTTCGCTTTCTGTTTTGCCTTCGGATTGAGCAACTACACTTAAAGTATTAGCTTCATTCAGAGTTAATGGCACTTCAATGGCGTAGTTTCCTTCTCCGTCAGCTTTCCCAGTTGCTATTGATGAACCGCCAGTTATTCTTACGTCAGCACTTGTTTCTGCAGTTCCTTCTATAACAATAGTTTCTGTATTAACGATTTGAGACTCTGTTGTAATTGTCGGTGTCACTGTTTTTTGGGGCGCTTCTATCTCAGCCCTTGTAATCATTCCACTTGTTGCATTGGTATAAAATGCATAAAGTTTTCCGTTAAGTTTTACTATAGATACAACATCATCTACTACTTCAATTTCACTGAAGGTAATCTCAATCCCACCATAATCCACATGTAAGTTGCTGCCTTTTGTACCTCCAACCACAATGTTCTCATTATTTACTTCAAGAGAATTGGCTGAGCCTGAATATTCCCTTACATTAGCATGGGAATCAATAGTCCCACCACCTGAAATAGTAAACTCTGTCACTATTACATTGTCACCTACTTTATAAAGGGCATAAATTTTTTCATTATCACCTGTTATAAAATCGTAAGTTTCAATATTTTGGATAGTTGGAGAAACAATTATCTCTGCGTTATCATACATTTTATTTACCCAAATAGCAGGGTGGTTCTGTTGGTTACGTAGAATATAAAGAACATGTATTTCATCATCTTTATCAATAGTTATATGCGATCCATCATTATAACGATCCCATGAACCACCATTATTGTACACTGATTTGATAAAATCACCAGTTACATTACTTGCATACATGATTTCATTCCAACTATCATTTATCCCTCTTGGGTCAGTATAGGTAATATGAACATATCCACTACTGTCCACGGCGATATCAGGTTTAGAACAATTACTATCTCCGTTAGACACAATATACTCCACTTCTGTGGAAGTGTTTCCGTTATACATTCTATAACCAATCCCATTATAACCATTGGGTGCTGGTGTAGTATAAACCACATGGGAATTATCCGCATTATCAATGGTAAATCTTCCTTGTGTTCCAGTACCTATTTTTACTTCACTACCCCAGTTCCCTTCGTTGTCCTGTTGATTGTAGTAGATATTTCCACTTCTTGTATAAAGAACACCAATGAAGTCTGATCCTGCTTTTGCATCAAGTAATTGCCCATGCGGTTCTGATGTACTAGATTCCAACGACACTGTTATCATAACTGCTTCCGCTGGCATTTCAAATGTGTAGCTTTCTTCTGCTATTACTTTGGTTGTTGCTACTGTTCCATTATTTACCTGAATTGAAGCAAATTGCTTGCTTGCTTCAATGTTGGAGATATTTACTGTTACAGTTTCGCCTGCTTTTGCTTCATTGGCAGGATTTGTTTTTACATCAGCTGTACCACCTGTTACATTTGCACTAATTGCAAACTTTTGTGATGGAGCCACTGCACCAGGTTTTGGATCCTGCTGATTGTTTTGTAAATAGGGATAAGTCATGCCTTCGTCCATAGCCCAGATTTCGTCAAAATCCCAACCTTCAAACGTTATTTGCCGTTTCATCTCTACCGTTGTTATACCATAAATTGGGTCACTGTTAGCTGATTCTAATTGGCCTGTCGTCTCCCGATCCCAGTAGGCACGTACTTCATAATTATCACCACCATTATGATTAGTCCCAATCAGACCTTTACCGCCGACCTGCCCTGCCGCGTAGGCATTTTCTAAAACAGAGCTGAAATGATACCCATGGCCGATTAAGCCTGAGCCAGAAGGAACATCGGCAACGGAATAAGAGTTTTTGATAGTGCTATAGTAATTAAATCCTACCAACCCTCCTGTCCTACTTCCTTTAATCACGCCACCCGCATAGGATTCATCAATGAGACTTCTACTCATACCCGCAAGTCCACCTGCATTTGTACCCGTTACATTGGCCTCTGAGGATGAGCGAATAATAGTTGAACCGGTTCCAACAAGCCCACCTACATACTCTGATCCTGTAACGGAGCCTGTAACATGAACATTTTCAATCTTTGAACCGCTTAAACCATCGCCTCCCCACCCTCCTGACACTGCTCCAACATAATTTCCCCCAGTGATATTAACTTCTATAAGCTTTAAATTTTTCACTACACCTTGTGAATGCAAACGTCCAAAAAGGCCTACTGCAGTTGTATCAGGCCTGTTAATATAAAGACCTTCAATTTTGAAGTTGTTTCCGTCATATTTACCAAAGAAATTGTTCTCTAGCTCATAATCACCTATTGGCTCCCAGCCTTTTCCTTCATTCCAGGGTGAAATACCTAGATTAATGTTAGCAATCTGTTTGAAATACTTATTTCGGTGTTCCGAACCTAAATATTTTCGCAAATTATTTAAATGCTCTGCTGTTGCAATTAAGAACGGTTCTTCAGCTGTTCCTGTTCCACCAGCAAATTTTGCTTCTGGAAGTGAGATATCTACACTTAAGTTTTCTTCAATCACCAAATCCAGCACCCTTATGTCAACCTTATGATTGCCTACATCATGTTCCCAAATAATATCTTGTTTGCCAGGTGTACTTGATTCTATGTAATCTTTTATTTTACCAATTACATTTGTTGTGCTTGCTTCAAGGATTTCATAAGTTGAGGTTATATTATTAAACTTATCAGCACCGGCTGTTGCATCAAGCTGTATTGTAATGGTTGCTGTACCATCATTATTATCCGTTGCTGTTGCACTAGATTTACTGGCTGTATCGGCCAAATCTCCATAGGTGAATTTCACCCTTTGCTCTTGATTCATATTTGGAGTAAAATTGTTGCTATTGAGTAACTGCTGAACAAATGCCGGTTTTGTGATAGAAGGCGGCGCTGAATTTGTTCCATAGAGTATGGCTGTTCCACCTCCAGCAACTTGAGTAAAATCATTATCACTAATACTAGCAATAGTTATTAACTCATTTACCTCTAGCCCTATACCATAGGTCACATTAACAAACTCGTTCTCATTAACAGTGGCATTACCTCGGTAAAACATCACTCCTATTTTGTCCTGTGCATCTTCAAGGGTAATTTTAGAGTCGGTAATAGTAATCTTGCTATCAGGACTAGGCCCCATACCGACAACACCCTGAATATAATCCGTGCTACCACTATAGGAAATTTCTAGACCGGTCAAAACTACATTTTCCCCTTCAACAAAAACAGCAGTATTCACAGCTGACACCCCTGGGTAACGGTATCCCTGATTATCTTTAGGCTCAATTTTGCCATCTTTAATAAGCACATTATCACCTGTAACTACTACTCCATAGCCTGCAATGGTATTTCCTAGTAGGTTAATAGAAACCTCCCGAGGTATATTTAACTCTTCACTTAGATCTATGCTTTTCGTCAAATTAATTGTTTCCACTTCACTATTATCCAGAGCATCCTTTAACCCTGCTTCACTACTAACCAATGCTTCTGTTGCTGCAAGCACCTGCACTTCAGCTTGTAGCCCTTTACTACTCTTCTGTAAAACTTCTTGATCCAAGGTAATTGTGCCAACACCTACTGTATCTAAGCTGCCATATACTGTAGCCGTAACGGTACTTGCATCATTGCCTACAGACTTTAAGTTTAGTCCGTCAAAACTTCCCCCTAACTGGATATGGCTTTTGTAAACTGCCTCAGTTACCGTATCATTACTTATTTTTAGTGTGAATTTTGTGTCAAATTGATTATCCATATATACTTTATTTGGTGTAACTGCCACACTTGGTTGTTTTGGGGGAGGCACAACCACTGACCCACCCCCTGAAGACCCCCCTGGTCTTCTAGGCTGTGTCTCCGGCTGTAGATTTTCAGGCAAATTTATCTCATATTCTGACTGGTCAGCAGCAGTTCCCCCTGCTTTAATTATTCTGCCTTCATTTTTTACATGGGTTGTAGTATTGGCTGTTACTAACTGGATTTCTGTTTCTTTTGATGTATTTATTATTACATCTTTTGCTTGCTCGTCTATTTGCAGGTCATTAATTTGAGTTTTGCCTTGCATAGTCACAGTAACATTACTGGCTTTTACGTTAATATTATCAAATATGCCCTCAATGATTACTTCCGTATTCTGTGCATCTTGTGCCACAATTACTGAGGCACCCCTATCACTTATCATAACAATCCTCAGTCTACCGCCTGCTTTTTGAACTATTATATTCTTATAGTCTCCTCCGTTAATGTAAATACTGTCTGCTCCACCACCTCTGATGTAGGTATCTCCTTTAACTGTAACATTGTTTAGTGTTACATCTCCCTCTCCTACTTCTTCCGCTATTATCAAATCACCAGTAATATTTACATTTTCCAAAACTACCTGATCTAATTTTATGTACACATCTCCTTCAAAGATACTTGCCTCCTCTGCTGGACCATATGTACCTGCTTTGTCCAATATCCAAATGCCTTCCTCTGGTGTTTTACCTTCTTTTATTACTCTGTCTAAAGACACTATTGCTTCTGCTCTGGTTATAGGTTCTGCTGGCTTAAAGCTCCCATCTGGATATCCTCCCATATAACCAGCCTCTACTACTGCTCCTATTTGCCCCTTGCTCCAAGCTGGCATCTTATGACTATCGCTAAAGTCATCTGCATCATCTGCATCATCTGCATTGCTTGTTAATCCTGTTAGCTTAACCATAATTGTTGCTGCTTCTTGTCTGCTTATGGGGTTATTTGGTCTCATTGTTCCATCAGGGTAGCCTCCTATGTATCCCGCCCCCTGAGCCCTTCTCACTGCTTCTGAAAACCAATCACTCTCTGAAACATCGCTGTATTCAATGGGCTTTTCATAGGTATAGCCGAAGGCTTTATTTACTAATACCATAAATTCTGCACGGGTTATTGCATTATCAGGTCGAAATGTTCCATCAGGATATCCTGTAGCCAGGTCACTATCAATCCATTCAGTTATTACCTCCCCTGCCCAGTGTGAATCTATATCAGAAGTGTTTGATGCAATAGCTCCTGTTAAAGCAAATATAGTAATTAGTGCTATCACCAAAAAATTTAACCACATTCTTCTACTTGATTTCTTCACCAATTCCCACCCCCTATTTTTTTATCTAAAAACAAAGCTCCCACCATAACTTACATTAATTTAAAGCAAAAAACTATCACCCCTAAGGGTGATTTAAACAAAAAAGCTCACATATCTAAAAGGGGACTGTTCTTCTGACAACCCCTTACAAATTGTCAGAAGAACCGCCCCTTGACATTATCTATTTATCAATGTTGCTTCAACTAATAAGTTTCTGATAGCAGTTGCTGCCTCTGCATGAGTGAAGGTTCCTTTAGGCGCAATTAAATCTTCTGTTCTTCCGTTAAACACACCCGCACTTAGGGTCTTTCTAGCTGCATCGTAAGCCCATGGTGCTAACTCATTTGCATCCTTGAATTGGGCAATTCGATTATTATCTAGCTCAGCTAGACCTACTATATCCATGGCTCTTGCATACATGGTCATAGCTTCCTCTCTTGTAATGGTAGCATTTGGTCTAAAGGTGCCATCTGGATAGCCATTAACTATTCCCCATTCATTAGCTATTGCAATTCCCTTCTCCCCTTCTAGCAGATGCTCTCCTCTGTACAAGCCGAGGGCTCTTACAATATAGGCTGCAAACTCCCCTCTATTGATAGCCTTATTTGGCATAAAGTCGTCTACGTCCAAAATTATCAGTCTAGCTGCCATGTCATTAACTGCTTTTTCTGACCAATGATCTTTTACTGTATCAACTGTTGTGGGATTCCAAATCACAGAATAGGTTGAGTTAGTTAAAGAGTTTAGCTTTGCTTGCAACCTCCCATCCTTTTCAAACACTTCTGTAGGTATATGGCTGTAATATCCATCAGCATCAAAGACAACACCTGTGGTTATCTTGCTTAGCTCAACATCTCCTGGAATTTCTAATACTCTTTCTACAAAGCTATTAAACCTGTTAATTGATACTGTTTCAACACTACCATCCTCTTTAGTAGCCCTTGCAATAATATTAAATTCTACCGGCGATACAATGAGCTCGTTATGCCTTTGCCTTGCCATTTCTTCATATTTCTGAACCACTTCATCATCTATGGTTGACATTTGTACTGCTACTTCAATTGCTCTAAGCTGTAACACACTAACTCCTAGCTTTTCAGCCACTGTTTCTATGGCAAGCTCTTTTGCCGGTATATTGTATTGGATGTTGTTTCTATTGACTGATACGGTAAAATCATTATCCTCAAGCTGCTTTACTATATCTCCTGTTAAAGCTACCCTTGCTATTTCAGAAGTGGTATCAGTAACAGGTATTTCTACAATATTGATTGCTCCTTCTTCTCGTTCCTCTAATACTTTTACTATTTTAGCTTCAACAATATCTGAATCAACAGCTATTTCCACCACTTTTTTGCCGTTTTCTTCTTTATGTGTTTCTGTACCTGCTTCCTCTTCTTCATTATTTATAATCACTATAGCAGGTGGTGTGTCATCTTCTTGTTCAGGCTGTGATGGTGTCACAGTCCTACTACCTCCACCTCCGCCAGAAGGCGACTGTGGTTGAATGTTATATGTCTGCCCATTAACAAAATCCGCAACTAAAAGGTTACCTGATGTGTCCTCAATAGCTGTTCCGGTGGCAATTAAGTCTAATCGCAATGTACCTGTTCCTGTAACGCTGTCAACTAACACATCGTAGGTTTTGCCATCTATTTTTGTTATAGTTGCTATTGCTCCTGTTACATTGCCCGTGGTATATAGCTTAAAGTCATCAACTGTTACACCTACTACAATTTCGTTGAATTTAACTCGATAGACTACACTGCTAGCAGATGTTTGAGCACTTTTGGGATTATGTCTGCTTATTTCCTCTACATAAGGCGGTTCAGTATCTGGAATAAACTTCATAACAGTTGCGCGCGCACCGTTGCCATCGTCTCTGTATGCCACATAAGGGGTGCCTGAGCTGGTGTCTATAGCTAAGACCATATCTGATGTATTCCCTGCTGAAAAATCTGACTGCCCTACTGAAGCCCAATACCCACCATTCCAATTCATCACTGTAACTTTTCTATCGCTCATACCTGTATGTGCCAAATAGTAGTTTTCCTGATGATTTATTAAGTGAATGTGATAGCCGTTGTTTTTGGGCATAAATCCTAGTTTTCCTATATTGATCCAACTGTTAGTGGCGGCATCTAATTTGATGACAGTTGTTCTGCCAGATTTGTTAAAGTCCCCATATGCAACCATTGGCAAAAGGTTATTTCCATCATCATAGCTGGTGATGGATACTCCACTATCCACAAATGCAGATTCAATTCCTAGTGTACTTACATTTTGCCAGAACCCATTTTCAAATTTCATTATCCTTAAGCGCCTGTTGTTTGGTGGAGACTCTAGACTTTGAAAAGCTGTATAAGGAGTTCCGTCTATTATTGTCATAGATAAGCTTCCCACATTGCTAGGCGAGTACCCATCTGAGCTTCCTAAAGTTACCCATGTATCTGTTCCTGCATCATATCTTTTTACAGTAGCTCGATGTAATGTTGAGTTATCGCTATAAGACAGGAATGGAACACCTTCTTCTACTATCAGCTTTAATCTAGAGACCTGTTCTCCAGTAAAGCCTGGGCTACCAACATATACCCATCCATCGGCATCACTGTATTTTACCACTGCCGCCTTATAATCATATTCATAGCCCCTGTAAGCCACATAGGGTGTACCGTCCTCTGTTATATACAGGGAAATTACATCTGCAGCTCCTGATGAAAAAGGTCCACCTCCAACCATTTGCCAACCTTCCTGTACATCATATTTTACAAGTACAGCCTCGTTATCTTTATAGGTTTCGGAATATGCAAGGTATGGGACACCCTCATGTATTTTAAGCGATGTATAATTAATATAATCCTCTGTAAATCCTTCCTCTCCAATACTGGTCCAAGGTGCACCTGTTGATGTGGTAGCAGTGGTGGTCATAAAGGATTTGTTTCCTGCATTGTTTATCACCACCACACCAAAGTGATACTCTCGGTTAAATCTCAAACCCTCCAGTACTATATGGTCTATATCTACCGTATCTGCTTGATACAAAGTTGCATTCTCTACACTTGCTAGGCCAGTCATAGGCGTTGTTGAGTAATATACACTGTATAAAAGTTCTTCTTGTGGTGTTACCTCATCAGTAGCCTTTTCCCACACTAAAACTGCCGCTTTATCTGTAATGCCAGCTACCTTAAAGGAAGATGTATTTACGATGGGTGCGTTTACTATCCATTGTGCGTACAGAGTAGTATCTTGTGTGATATTAAATTTATCTCCCACTGCATAGTTAGTTCCGCTGCCATCAGCTTCTGTATTCCAGCCCACAAAGGTATACCCATCTTTAACTAAGCCCCCGGTTTTGTCTAAAACTGTTACTTCTGTTCCAGATATATATGGACTATTTCCATCTATCGGAGCTGTTCCACCTGTACTGCCGTTGTCATTATAAGTCAAGCTGTATGCTATTACTTGGCGCTCCCATTTGCTTTCAGAAGCATTCCAAACATAGGTTCCAGCTTTTTTTCCTTCATTATCATATGCTTGCTTAAAGCCTAGATTAAGACCCATTGATTGTTCAGCAACTATATTAACATCGGCTCCTATTTTAACTTGAGTTAATGTGTTTCCATCAAATGCTTGGTTTTCTATATTTTCTACGCTAGCTGGTATTTCTACTGACGAAAGTGCGTTAGCTGAAAACATATGTGAGGTAACGGTTTCTAAACTGTTGGGTATAGTAACCTGCATCAAATTATTGTTGTTAAATGCCCACGCTCCAATAGTTGTGACACTATTAGGAATTATGAGATGTTCTATATTATTAATTTCAAAGGCGCCTCCCTTTATCTCTACAACACTGTCAGGAATCTCTAGGGAAGTTATTTGATTATAACCAAATGCTGATGCACCAATGGATTGCACATTATTACCCATTGTAACTGATGTTATTTCATTTCGATTAAAAGCTCCATCGCCAATGGTTATAACATCATCTCCTATTGTAACTGTCCCTTCAATTCTATGGTCAATGCCTTGCTGAAAATCAAGATGTTTATGAAAAGAGTAGGCTCCTATCTGTACTACCCCTCCTCCAATAATAACTTCAGAAATGCCTGGCACATCATAAACTGGTTTGTTTGTGTCTAAAAAAGTGTAATCTGTCATTATACCTGTACCCGATGGATCAGTTTTTGTCACTGTTAAGGTGCCATCAACTAATACACCTGTTACCCCTCCTCCAAAATCATAGGATACTATTGTTACCGTGACAGTAGCTGGTGCAGAATCTGCTAATCCATCGTTAGCCACGAAACTAAAATTATCTTCTCCTTCTGAATTTGAATGTGCAGTATATTGAAATGTTCCATCAGGATTTAAAGAAAGAGAACCCTTTGCTGGCGGTGTTACAAGTGCAAAAGTGAGAGCGTCCCCATCTATATCCGTCCCTGTAACTGTTCCACTGTATTGCTCCCCAGGGTTTACTGAGAAATTCTTTGGGTTAGCTACAGGAGCATCATTCACTGGCGTAATAGTTACAGTAACCGTTGCCGGCTGAGAGTCACTAACTCCTGCTTTATTGGCTACAAATTCAAAGGTATCCGTATCAGTAAAGCCTAAAGTAGGCTGCCGATGTGCTGTATAAACAAAGCTTCCATCTGCATTAAAGGTTAGCGTGCCATAGGAAGGTCCACTCTCAATAGAAAAGCTATCAGCATTTGTTCCACTCACATTACCATTGTAGGTACTACCTTCTGCTACAGTAAATGAAGAATGTGTGGCTGCTGGAGGATCACTCCACATTAGCTCTCCATTTGATTTGATATATATGTCGTCTTTAATGTTTAAAGCAGGGCGAACTCCACAATTTTCTGTAACTATAATAGATCCATGGAAACCTCCATCTCCCCCTAGCTCTGTTGCCGATGGCAAAAATATTTTATCATCTGTATTACCCTCATTATTGTATACAGAACTAGTTACAGTAGCATTTTTGAAATCGCTGCTAAAGTGATTGTAAAAGTCATCGTTTAACCATTCTCTAATATCACTATTCTCCCATTGCTTATCAGCAGGTGAATTAAATATGTGTTTTCCGATTATTTCTTTAGATATTAAGGTTACAGAATTACTAGGGTATCCTGGGTGGTTTTTAGCCACAACTACCCATTCAACAGGCTTTACTTCTCCATCACCTGTATAGCCATCTCCAGTTTTATGTTCCCAATTATTGGTGTCTTTAATTACAGTGCCTAAAGGTGCGTCTGAAAGCAAGCCAGTATAAGGTGCTGCGACCACATTTTTTAATGGCACTATTAATAACAAGGCAAAAATAAAAATTGCAATTAGTCTGCATTTATTTGTTTTTCTTTTCATCTCTTCCCCCCCTATTTTCTTATCTAAAAACAAAGCTCCCACCACAATTTACATTAATTTAAAGCAAAAAACTATCACCCCTAAGGGTGATTTAAACAAAGAAAGCCCCAAAAATGGGGCTTTCTTTGTTTAAACATTATTTGACCAAGTTGTCAGGAGAACCTTCCCCGTGACAATCTGGAATGACTCACTACAAAATAAGCCTGGATTGTAGTAGTTATACTCACTTCACCTCTAGACACTTCCACATCGTAGCTATCTCCAACCACAAAGCTAACCGTAGCATCTACTCCAATCTCTTCTGATATTGCATAAACCGCCTCTTGCACAGCTGCCGTCTTTTCAGTTTGGCTCGTCATATCAGATATTTGCAAGTCACTGTAATCAGCTTCTCCTATTGCGTTAATAGCTGCTGACACCATAGCCGCATCAATCTCATTACCACTAAATATACTTCTAAAGGCATCTTGGTCACCTCTAGTAAATTCAATTTCAAATTGTAAATCCCATATCTCTTCTTCAATTTGACCCTGAAGGTCTAAGATAATATGCGTCGGCACATTGCCCCACTCAGCAAAATCAACTCCAAATGCTTGGTTAACTGCATCCATGTCTGCATATTCCACAGAGCCATCAGTTTGTATTTCCAAAGCACTAAACTGGATATCATCTGTAGCATAAACAGCTTCTGTTACAGTTCTTTTTATTTTTACTGTAGAGCTATTCGGGTCTAGTTTGAACGGTTCAGCTAAAGCCTCACCATAAGTAATACTATCACCATTAGCATCAGTAAAGGTGTAGTTGAACACTGCACTTCCCTCTTCAATGGTCACTCCTGCTCCTCTTATAGGGGCTACCACTATTGTTCGAGAAGCACTTATTTCTGGGTCAGCATCAAGAGTTGCCGTAATAGAAGCAACTCCTGGGGCAATAGCTGCCACTCTACCATCTTGATTGACGATTGCAACCGCATCATCACTAGAGCTCCAGGTCACATCACGATCTGAGGCATTATAAGGCATAATGTCTGGATATAACCAGCTTTCATCACCTATAGTGAAGGTATCCATATCACTCCAAATACTGATTTCTTCTACAGGTATTTGGAAGTTGATTGGCACGCCGCCCCAGTCCATGTGATAATCGTCATCATATTCTGCTGTAATAGTCCAGAAATCATTAATATCCATCACCCGATAGGGGCTAGATTCTGGGTCTAATTGAGCAGAAATGTGGTAGATAGCATTGTTTGCTCCAGGGGTAACTGCATCAATTGGCACTTCCATGTAATCATAGTCCTCTAAAATTAAATCATCTACCGTTAAGCCCTCTACTTCCTTGAATAGGTTTAATGTAAACCCATCATTGGAAACATTGCTAACAAAAGCTTGATTTGGAACCTTAGTCTCTGCTAGTGACAGCACCTGGGCAAACCCTCCCACATGCTCGTCATCACCTGTGGCTCTAACTAAGTGATAGTAGCCCACATCTGCTTCAGTGGTTATATATGTTCTATCGGTAGCGCCACTGATTGCAGCTTTTTCATAGGTCATTGGATTTACCCTGTACCATTGATAGGTCATATGCTCATTAATGTATTCAGGCTCATCATCTTCAAAGCTCCTCGCAGTAAACGAAGCCTCCATTCCTCTACCCACATAGGGCTCCATCACACCACTGATATGCATGCCCCAATCAAGACTCCAACGGGTAAATGCTGAAGCTGTTGTAGATCGTGGAGCTTCAACTACATTTGAGGTGTAGCCTTCCTTTGGACCACCATTGACCAGCAAGCGATACTTGTAGTCACCAGGAACATTGTTGAGCCACACATAATTATAGTCTACAATTAATGGCTCATCGTTTCTAATATAATCTGACCAGCTTGCTCCCTGATCCTCAGAAAACTGAACCGTATAATTATCGGCATCAAAGTTACTGGGGTCAGTAAACCTTAACCTAACCTGGGGATCGATGGGGTTTCCTGAAATACCATGTCTGCGGCTAAAGTGACTCATATGAGCATATAGTCCCCCTATCTTCCCATCCTCTGCTTCAAATACAGGGAAACTGGGCAAGCTTCCACCTTCTCCCGGCTCAAAATCACCCACCACATCATCAGGAGGAGTTACAACCACAATCTCCTCGTACTGGGCAACCACTGTCAAGTCCCTAGTAATATTTGAAAAATCAGCAGGAAACCAGCCGATAAACCTATATCCCTCTCTACTGGGCGACCCTGGCGCTGATGCACCTTGCCCGTGCTTTACTACCTGTGCTTTCAGCTCAGTACCATCGTAGTTCTCAAATATCACTGTATAGGTTTTCATTTCCATTTCTAGATCCAGGGACATATCTTTATCTACTGTCACACTATCTGTAACATCATTATAGCCAGCTGCCCTGACCGTATAAGCATAAGTGTCTTCTTCTAATTCCACATCTACTCGTCCACTGCTATCAGTAGCTAGTCTATCTCCATCGATTTCTATTACTACCCTGGCAATGGGAGCTCCTGTTTCTGTATCAGTTACATTGAATACCACCTCATGTAAGTCAACATAAGCTACAGTAGCCTGATCTCCTACTACATCCACCTTAGATTCTAATGCACTTTGAGCATTCCTGCTTGCCAGTCTAACTCCCGGTGCTTCTACTGTAATTCTTTCACTTACCTGAGTTCCTGCTGAAACCTCTACTCGAGCATTTGCAGCCGTGCTCGATAATCTCACATTGCTTACACTTGCTCCTCGCATGGCTACTCTCACTTCTGGCTTGTTGACGGTAACATTTCTTACAGTTGTTTCCCTCAATCTAATAGAATTGCTTGAGCCTCCATCAATAGTCAACTCATCAAAGTCAGTTCCTTCAGCAGTAAATGTGTCTACCTGTTCTGCAATGGTAACTGTTCCCGTAGCCTGCAAGTCCTTTATGGTAACCTCATCAGCTTCTACATCTATATTGCCATCAATAATAGTTTGGCTTTTTCCTGCTCCAGCAATCTCTTGACCTGGAATTGTTATTACAAAGCTTCCTTCGTATGTACCACTTAATATATTAATTTGAGTTTTAGTAGGATCCTGCAGTGCTAATTCTAGCTGCTCCGCATTGGCAACCGTAGCCACAGGATTTGGATTAAAGACAATCTCCTTTTGTGCTACAGCAGAATTGCTCATTCCCGATTTCATGCCAATTGCCTTTACTGTAACAGTACCACCGACATCTGCATCCGGTGTGGTTACTGCAAAGGGCTCCTGGTAAAGAGTTGAGGATGATGCTGGTGTTGAGCCATCTGTAGTATAGTATATTTCCGCACCATCAGTTGAAGTGGACAGCATAACCATAACTTCAGCATCATAGACCACACTAGTTACATCTGTAGGCGTTGTGGTAATAGTAATAGGACTGACTCTGCTGACTGTTCCTCCACCGCTACCAGAGCCTCCAGTTCTCCCAGGCGTACTAGTTCCTGTGTCCTCTCCTTCTTCTCCAGGGTCTGCTTGAGAAGGTCTTTCAACCACTATTGCACCATCTGCAACATTAACCTCCACTCCAGTTGCCCCTTCTGCAACCTGAATGCTCTGTACAGATCCTCTAACAACCTCAATCTCCACATTAGATGTTTCTACAGTTATATTAGCAAAGCTTCCAGCCAGCCTAACTACTGAGTTGGCAGGTGCTTCTATCTTAACATCCTCAAAGCCTGATCCGCTAATACCATCGCTTGTTTCTAAAAACGCTCCCGACTCTAACACAGTAGATTTAATATTAGTAGAACCCTGGGCCACTACTCTCACTGCGCCATCGGCTTTATTAACTCGCACACTATTTAGAGATGAGTTATTAATATATATGCTGTCCTGGCCGCCACCCTCTATATAGGTAACCCCTGTAACATTAACTCCTTCTATCGTCACATCTCCACTGCCTATGCCAGCAGTTAAGTACAGATTACCTTCTATAGTCATGTTTTCTAGCACCACATCAGCAGATCCCACAACCACATTTCCAGCCACTGTCTTATTACTGTAAGCTCCAGCTTTATTAAAGACCTCTTCCGCTGCCCTGCTCAGAGTAATAACAGTTTCTGCCCTAGTGGTAGCCTCTCCCGGTTTAAAGGAGTTGTCAGGATATCCGCTCATGAAGCCCGATGCTACAACTGAACTAATAGCCTCCTTGCTCCAATCGGGAAACTGCAAATAATCGTTGAAGTCAGTTAAATTATATTGACCTTCTAGTTTGAAAAGCCTAGCTAAAATTGTGGCTACTTCCTGCCTGCTTATTTCCTGATTTGGCCTAAAGGTATTATCCTGGTAGCCTGTAATATAGCCTGCGGCATATGCCCTCTTCACCTGTTCCGCATACCATGCACCATCAGACACATCAGAAAAACTCACATTGCTTTCTTCAGTAAATCCGAATACACGGTTTACAATAGTCACAAATTCAGCCCTACTAATGTGCTGATTGGGTAAAAATGTTCCATCCTGGTATCCAGTTACTAAGCCTCTTCCAACCCAATTGGTTATCTCTTCCTCTGCCCAGTGTTTTTCCACATCTATCAGAGTGCTACTATTAGAGCCGGCTAAAGCTACACCTGGTAAAAATATACTGAAACAAAAGGCTACTAATATTGCAACACTCAACCACTTGTTCCTTTTAAGTCTCCTCATAACCTTCCCCCTTATAGTTTTTTTAATGAATAAATGGATTACTGGGCTCATAATTAAGTCTCCTTATCACCCCCTTTCACTCCAAGTTACATTAACCACAAACAAAAAACTATCACCTCTAAGGGTGATTTAAACAAAAAAACCCCCCAAATAGGGCTTTTGTGGTACAATGTAAATTGAACTTTTTAGTTTATTATTAGGAGGGTACTCAAAGTTGATTAATAGAAAGTATGATCGATACGTAGTATTGACATTGGGCATATATTTTGGCTGGCTACTTACTTTTCCCTTTTACGGGCCTGTTTTGCATCAGTCTATTGAATTCTATCAAACTAATGATTACCCACTAGCCTCCATTTTTACATTTTCCCATGCTATAACCTTAATCTTAGGAGGATTGATACTTAATAATGTGTCTAGATGGAGACAGATTATGCTGACGGGGTTAATCGCTTCTCTAGTTACCAGTATTGTCCTCATCTTTGCTCCCCCAACTATTTGGGCTCTAGGAATGGCTATTCTAGGAGCTTCTGCTTCTTTATACCTCCTGGGATGGAGCTGTATCTATTCATTTGGCATTCCCTCCATGGGCCATTTGAAAAAGGTGGCTCTAATGATAATCATAGCCAACATAATTTATATTGCTTTTAATAGCCTAGCACCTTTTATGCATCCGTCGCTTCTTATAGCACTTGCACTAATTCCTCTAGTGGCAGTCTTGATTTTTCAGTTGCTAAACCCTATTACACTTAAATCTGAAAACATTTCACTTTCAAAAGGAGAACCAGCACATCTTCCCATATCCTTAGTTATATTCTTTTGTGTCTTCGTACTTGGATTGTATCTAAATGGGGGACTCATGTATACAATCATGCTACCACTTTTAACAGAAGGGCTTCCCTCTTATGTTAAATTTGTGCCATATATAGGTGTACTGCTAATCATGTATTATTTTGGAGAACGTTTACAGCATTTCTTTTCAGTTTATATTGGTCTTTCTTTAATGGGATTAGCCTTTGTAGCTTTTGCTTTATTTGACAAAACACTACTTGGCCTTATGGTAACCAGTAGCCTCATTGAAGCATCATTTGCTTTTATAGATCTTTTTGTCTGGACCTCTTTGGGAACACTAGTGTTAATTTACGGGGCACCCTATCGCTTCTTTGGTCTGGTTATAGGCTCTATGGCGCTTAGTATTATTATAGGAGATCTAGCTTCCAGCAGAATCCTTTTAGTTGAAGAAAATTACCGCCTATTCACTGCTATTTTTGCTGCTGCCGCCATCTTTTTTACTTTCTTAATTGCCCCTTGGCTAAACGAAAGGATGAACAGGGACTTTTCCCAGCAATTTACAGACCAAAAAGAGGATGAAGATGACAACAACGCAGATGACAATAATCCGCTTAACACTCTGCTAACCCAGTTGCTTCCCGAACAGCAGCTCACCCCTAGAGAGGTAGAAGTTGTCTCACTGATTCTTCAGGGAATGAAGAACAAAGAGATAGCAGCAGAGCTTTTTATCAGTGAAAATACCCTCAAGACTCACTTGAAGAATATCTACAATAAGTTTGGCATCACCCAGAAGATTGATTTGTTTTCAATGGCTTTGGGAACAAAAAAAAGCTCACATATGTGAGTTTAAAGGTGATTTAAAAGAGGGCGGTTCTTCTGGCAATGTTGCCAGAAGAACCGCCCTCTTAACTATATCGACATTATATTTCAGTATAAACTTGATGCCTTCTTGCTCTTGACCTATACTTCAATAGCTCACTTTCAGGTATATCTTTTGGATTAAAAGGTTTTATTACATAAGGGTTTTTCATACTACCAGTTGCATCAACGATCATTTTTGCTGTTTTTTCTATCTCTTCTGGCGCCATATAGCTAGTACCTGATGGATCACTTTCATTGCCAGTTATGGGTGCTATCACTGTTTCAAATCTGTATTCGGGAAACTGGGTAGTCAACTTC
The DNA here is from genome assembly GCF_050433185.1 of Desulfitispora alkaliphila. Taxonomy (NCBI): domain Bacteria; kingdom Bacillati; phylum Bacillota; class Desulfitisporia; order Desulfitisporales; family Desulfitisporaceae; genus Desulfitispora; species Desulfitispora alkaliphila. The sequence goes on along the minus strand of NZ_JBNPXS010000009.1, from coordinate 20,935 downwards.
ATGCTCTCTTCTATTTCTCCAAAATCTATTTCTTCCCCTAGAAGCTCGCTGTATAATTCCCTTGGCCCTAAGACATTCATTATCGCCCTATCTGCTAGACCCTCATCAAGAACCTTTTGTAAAATTACACTATTCTTCCCATTAGTTTCTACCTCTAATTTGAAGTTATTATTCTTCAAATATCCAAGTACCTGAATAAATTCTTCAGAGTATTCACTCTGACCTAAAGAAACATGGATGCCGTTTATCCACTCTTTGCGAAGTGTACCCACACTGAAAAATCCTTCTAACTGTTTTCCAGAATGCAGATAGGCAATAATGGCCCCAAGCCCTTGGTAAATTGAGATCCCGTCGGTGAAAACAGGAAATGTTATTCCATCTGGTGTACGATAGATTAGTTTCCGATTAGCCTTATAAAACTCTTGAAAATCTTCTTTCCCATCACCTTTTACATCTTTCTCAACAAAAGCAATCCCTCTATCGGCCATAAATTGCTTTACAATCTTGCAACGGGAACATCCTGCCACGCTAAAAATAGTATTCCCCATATATTAGCCCCCTTTTATTTAGGATATCAAGAGATTGGCTCAAACCTAGCTGTAAAGAACCTTAATACTGGAGGCTCATATACCATTTTTAACCCTTGAATTTGGTCTCGCTTTTCATAAAGCTCAATTATAGAGTCTGCTACTACGTCTAGGTGAGCATAAGTGTATACCCTCCGAGGTATTGTTAGCCTTACCAGTTCAAGTTTTGGGTAGTAGTTATTTCCGTCTTTGTCCCTACCCGCAGATACAATTCCCCGCTCCATGGCCCTTACTCCTGAGTCTATAAATAATTCAGCTGCCAGTCGCTGAGCTGGAAATTGGTCCTGGGGGATATGAGGCAAAAACTTCTTAGCATCTAGAAAGATAGCGTGCCCTCCAACAGGCTTCACAAAGGGTACCCCTGCCGCTTCTAGTTTATCCCCTAAATATCTAATTTGGCTGATTCTGTGCTCTATATAATGGTAGTCACAAGCTTCATAGATACCTCTAGCCATTGCTTCCATATCTCTTCCCGCCATACCACCATAGGTTAGCAATCCCTCATAAACTACGACTAGCTCTGTTGCTCTCTGATATAACTTTTCGTCGTTAAGGGCCAAGAAGCCACCGATATTTACTAAACAATCTTTTTTACCGCTCATTGTACAGCCGTCAGCGTAGCTCATCATAATTTTGAGAATGTCTGCTATTGTCTTATCCTGATACCCCTCTTCTCTTTCCTTGATGAAAAATGCATTCTCCACACACCTTGTAGCATCAAACATCACTTTTATTCCATGCTTCTCTGAGATCTCTTTAACTTCCTTGATGTTTTGCATGCTGACAGGCTGGCCCCCTGCCATATTTACTGTTACTGCTAAACAAATATAGGGGATTTTATCTGCTCCAACCCTATCGATTAACTCCTGATATTTATTCAAGTCAATATTGCCTTTAAAGGGGAGCTCTATTGTTGAATCGTGGGCTTCATCTAAAACTACATCTACAAAGGTAGCTCCATTAAGCTCTTGATGAGCTCTTGTTGTTGTGAAGTACATGTTCCCAGGGATATAATCCCCCTCTTTTATCATTATCTGGGATAAGATATTTTCTGCACCTCTCCCCTGGTGAGTAGGAACAACATATTTAAACCCATATACTTCTTGTACCGCCTTTTCTAGGTTTACGAAGTTTCTGCTTCCCGCATAGGCCTCATCCCCAAGCATCATGCCAGCCCATTGATTATCACTCATGGCGGTTGTACCGCTGTCTGTCAGCAAGTCAATATACACATCTTCTGTGTACAGTAAAAACGTATTATAGCCAGCCTCTTCCATAGCACGCTTTCTCTCTTCTTTAGTAGTAATCTTTAGCGGCTCAACAACCTTAATCTTGTATGGTTCTGCAGGATACTTTGACATACAAACGCCCCCTCATTTTGTTTTATTTTTAGATAAATTTACTCATCATCTTCCTCTCCCGCCATAACACATAAAGCAGTATCTCCTTGATAAGGTATTACTCCATCAACTTCAGTTTCTTTCTTTCTACCAATAGGAGCAGCACCGGGCACACGAAAAGTCTTTACATCAATTGGCTCTATTGGAGTTTCCTGAGGTTGCTCCAATTGTGGCACCCACTGATACGGAACCCTATATGCCCTGTATACCATATTAATTTTCATATGTTTGCCCCAATAGGGACTAATGTACTCCCAAACTAATTCGTGATCTGGTGTCACTTCAATAATGCGACCACCTGAGCCTTCTGTAATCAATGTATTGCCATTGGGCAACCGTTGGGCCCCGCTGATAAAGGGACTATAGAAGCGATTAGAATCTACAGGATGTAGGTACCCAGCCTCAGTAGGGGTATATTGCCATACAATTTTCAGTGTAACCGGGTCAATTTCTAATACTCTTGAGTAGTCACGAAGGGCATTCAGCCTACCTGTAGGCGAGCATGGATTTGGCAGTCCATAACCTCCCCATCCTCCGTTATCAAACACTAGGATATTTCCCTCTCCTGGTACCCCCCTGGGTATCATATGAGCGTGATGGGGACCAATAATCCACCCCAATTCCTTCAACTCTTTGCTAGTATCATAGTCAGGTCCAATTTTCCAAACCACATTACCAGTTTTTTTGCTTATGATTGCGATAATATTTGTTTCTCTTCCGTCCCAAATAATATTATCTGGATGAAACCGCTCATCCCCAGCATCGTACCACTTATTAGGCCCCAGTACAGACATGGAGTTAATGTGCATCCAATCACCCATTCCACCACCTGCACTTCGCATATTTGGGTCTCGAGCTAAAATATTCTTTGCTGCTTCGCCAAAGCCATACTCATCAAAGTGCTCGTTACAAACCCACTCCCAAACGATATCTCCATCCCAAGTAACTTCAATAATAGTATCATCTAAGAGAAGCTTATCTGAGATTTTAGGGTTCTTTACATTTTTGTGGCATAGGATTAATGTATTACCCTTATCAACTTGCGGATTCATACCTGGTGTATAATAACCTACAGGATTACCTTCCCTTTGATAGTCATGATGCTGCCTACACATCCACTGGGGTTCTTCACCTGGATCTTCGATAAACTCATATTGATTAAACTTCCAAACTATATTCCCCTCCCAGTCAACCTGCACCAAATCACGCCGATCCTGCATCCCAAAAGCATTATTTCTCTCACCTGTATGTCCCATCACATAGCCACCGGGTAGCAGTTTATTCGGGAAACCATCCAAACCCTTCCAAAGCTGAACCTCTGCACCATTCATATCAATTAGAAGTGCACCCAGTTCTCTAGCCTGAAAAATAGTGTAGCCATTCCAGCTCTTATCAGGATTGTAAACAGTAACTCCAGTTGGGTACACGCTTGGGTAAGTCATAACATCCCCTCCTATTCTATATTTTTTATTTTGTTATCTTAATTCTAAAGTACAAAACAAATCCAATGTGTAGTTATAGCTACAAAACAGCTTTAAATTTTATAATTAGTATTGTAAGATATAATTAGTTTACTGACCTTGGAAGGAGTAGATATATATGGATGAACGCTATGTTGATGTTCTTACAAAGTTATCTTTATTGCCGTGGATTGACGGGCAACCTGAAAGTTTTAAAAATTTAATCTCCATGGGATCGAAAAAGGTTTTTAGAAAAAATGCTACTATAATCGATCAGGATGATGTTTCTGAAAATATATATTACTTACATAAGGGAAAGGTTAAAGTAATCCTGTTTACCACTGCTGGGGAAGATCGCCTTTTTTGGTATGCTTCCGCTGGTAATATAATAGGCGACGTGCCTTTTTTTCACTGTCTACCATCAAATGCAGCTATCGTTGCAGAGGAAGACTGTATCGTCTATTGCTTTAGTAAAACTGTTTTCTCAGAAATCATTAAAAATAACCCTCAATTTGCGAGTTACCTCTTAGAGGCAATGGCAAAAAAAATTAGAGTGCTGGTTAACCAGCTTCAGGACATAACTTTTAACGATCCTACAGTAAGGGTGAGCAAGTTTTTGTATCTATTATCGCAGAAGTTTGGACAATACTGTGGAAGCAGTTCCATAGAACTAGACTTAAATCTTACCCACAAAGAAATTGCCTCTATTACAGGTGTTCATCGCGTAACTGTAACCAACGTCTTTGCCAAACTAAAGAACCAGGGTATAATCAATAAGTCTAAAAAGGGAACCCTTGTGATATTAAAGCCTGAGATGCTATATGCATACGCTTTTGAAGACTATTAAAATTTGTGAATGTAGTTACAATTACATATTTATAAAAATTTATTCTATATAATTAAGTTACATTTATTTATAGTGTAAAAACTTAAATAAAAGGAGGTCTGCTAATGAAAAAGAAGCGTGAAATGTCTCTGTTTCTTGCCTGTCTCCCAATTTTAGTTGTAATATTTATGGCACTTATGTCTGTAACCACATGGAAAGCAGCAATGCACACACCCCTCATGGCCAGTGTTATTACCGCAGTTTTAATAGGACTTTATATGGGCTATAGTTGGAATGAGTTAGAGGATGGGTTAGTGGCAGGAGTTGCTCGGGCTCTGCCTGCAATCTTCATCCTAATGATTGTGGGGACAATAATTGGCTCGTGGATCATAAGTGGAGCTATACCTGCACTAATTTACTATGGTCTGAATATCATCAATCCAAGTATTTTTGTTCCTGCAGCAGCTTTAGTTACCGGCATCGTCTCTATTTCCACAGGTACATCGTTTACATCCATTGGAACCATCGGTTTAGCTCTTATGGTAATGGGTGAAGGATTGGGTTTCCCAGCACATTTAACAGCTGGTGCAGTCATTTCCGGTGCTTACTTTGGAGATAAACTATCTCCCCTCTCGGACACTACTAACTTAGCACCAGCGGTTTCCGGATGTACTCTTTTTGAGCATATTGGCCACATGCTCTACGATACTATCCCTGCTTTTATTGTTGCATCTGTTCTTTATTACTTCATTGGTCTACAATACGTATCATCCGCTGCTACAGAAATGGCATCGGTAATTGCCATCAATGAAGGGTTAACAGAATCATTTTTTATCCACCCAATTTTGTTGGTTCTACCCGTCATCACCATTGCTTTAGCAATAAAAAAGGTTCCCGCCATCCCTGCTCTTACAATAGTTTCTATTCTAGGTGGTTTGTTCGCAGTTGTATTTCAGCAAGCTGATATTGGCCAGATACTTAGAGCAATGACTTTTGGATTTACTGCAGAAACTGGTGTAGCACAAGCAGATAACCTTCTCTCTAGAGGAGGGATAACATCAATGGGTGGCACCATAATCTTGTTGTCAATCGCAACAGCGTTGGGGGGAGTATTAGAAAAAACAGGAGCTTTAGAGACTATCCTAAACGCAATAATGAAAAAGGTGAAAAATACAGGGCACCTACTCTTATCCACACTGTTAAGCGGATTAGCTATTGCTTTTGCAACCGGCGCCCAGCTTCTTGCTATTGTGCTGCCTGCTAGAATGTTCGTTCCAGCTTATAAAGAAAGAGGTTTACATGTTAAAAACTTATCTAGAGCTGCTGAAGCAGCTGGTACCGTTGGTATCAACCTGGTTCCTTGGAGTGTTCCAGCAGTATTTGCCTATAACGTCCTAGGTGTAAATCCAATTCACTTCATCCCATACATTTTCTTCGCCCACTTTGTAATACTATTTAATGCCATTTACGGCTATACCGGGATATCTATTGCCAAAGAGTCCACTAGCATACCTCCCTCCTCAGGAAAGGGTGCGTCAGTGTAAAATGTAAAGGGGCCGGTTCTTCTGACAATGTTGTCATAAGAACCGGCCCCTTTACACTAAATGCTCTCTAGCATCTTGGTTACGCTATCTTTCAGCTCTGCTATGCTTTTTGTGGCGATCTAATACAGTATCAAGTTAAGTGCCTGGCACCGTCTCCCTCAGATATTTATCATTAATCCTTGTTGAATATATCTATATATCGCCTATATACAAATACCTTATTACGCTTCCGCTCATTTAGTTTACTCAGAATTCCTTCTTCACATAACCTTTCAAGTAGACGCCCACCTGTGGCAACACTTGTATCAAGCTTTGTTGTTACTTCTTCAATACTAATAGTAGGCTTATCAAACAAACCTTCATATATAATCATGGCATTTTTACTAGTGCGTCCCATTGAATTTATCTTCCTCAAGTCGTCGTCACGAAGAGCAGTAATCTGTCTTGCTATTTTCACAGCTTCCTGAGCTGTTTCAATTACACCGGTCAAAAAGAACTTTAACCATGTTTCATATTCACCTTTCGCATGGATATTGTATAAACAGTCATAATAAGCCTGCTGATTACGCTTAATAAATTTTGATATATATAAGGTTGGTTTATGTAAGATATCTTTTTCAGCTAAATAAAAAGCTATTAAAAGTCTTCCCACTCTGCCATTGCCATCTAAGAATGGATGAACCATTTCAAATTGGCTATGTAGCAGTGCTGCTTTTACCAGTAAAGACATTCTATCATCTTGATGCATAAACTTTTCAAAGTTGTCAAGGCAGTCATCCAAATAATCTACTGAAGGCGGAATATAGCTAGCTGTACTTATGGAATAGCCGCCAATCCAGTTCTGAGACTTCCTAAATTCACCAGGTGTTTTGTTTTCCCCCCTGACACCCTCCATAAGTATAGCATGTATTTCTCTAATTAACCTCAAAGAAATGGGGAGTGTGCTTAAACGTTCAAAACCGTAGTTTGTTGCTCTAATGTAGTTTTCGATTTCCCTGACATCATTAGGAACTTCGTCCATCATGCCGGCTTCTGCCTTTATTAGATCTGAAAATGTTGCTCTTGTACCTTCTATTTGAGAAGAAAGAGTTGCTTCCTTTCGTGCATACATATATACAAAATAGCTTGGTGAAATAAGATTGTCTGTAACCTCATCTAATCTACCTATAAACCTGTTTGCTTCAGATATCAAATAAATCAGTTCGTCATCATATTGAATTGGTGGATTTTGTGGCGGAAGTGGTGCTGGTACGAAGCAATAATACTCAGATTTCCCACCGCCAGATTTTATTTTTCGCCCTGCTCTGTTTTCCATAAAAATCACTTCTTTCTCTCATTTTTAGCTTTAAAGTGATTATATATTATTTTTATTTTCATTTCAAGGCCTCATTTGCAAATAAGCCGCCTGCAATAAGTTAAATAGTTACTAATTACTCTCTAGCATCTTAATAAAGCTACCTTTCAGCTCTGCTAACTTCTTTGTAGCACTGTCCTCACTTTTCTCACGGACGCCAAAGTAGATTTTTATCTTCGGCTCGGTGCCAGAGGGTCTGATACAGAACCAAGAATCGTCTTCTAGTATATATTTGAGCACATTGGCAGCTGGCAAATTTGTGCTGGTTACAGTGTCTTCCCTTAGGGATATTTCCTCTTGCTTTAAGTAGTCAATGGCAAGGTCGATTTTCTTTCCGTTAACTTCCTTTAACCCTTCGCTTCTGAAGGTATCCAGAATCCGCTTAATTTGCTCTTGCCCTTCCTTGCCTTCTAGCACGAAAGATGTTAAATCCTCTTTATAATATCCAAGCCTCTTAAATATATCCTCCAGCTTTTCGCTTAGTGTAAGCCCTTGGGTTTTATAAAACAAAGTCATTTCTGCTGCTATTTGGCATGCTTGAATGGCATCTTTATCTCTCACAAAGTCCCCTATTAGATATCCGTAACTTTCTTCATAGCCAAAGAGAAATTTCTTGCCCCCCTGCTCATAAAACTCCTTTATCTTTTCACATATGTACTTAAATCCTGTGAGCGTGTCAATTGCCTCAAGTCCGTAGTACTTAGCTATATCCCGGCCAATTTCAGAGGTGACAACAGTCTTTATGACCATACCCTGTTCAGGCAATGTTCCATGCTCTTTTTTCTGGGATAGGATATAGTCTAGCATCAGTGCTCCCAGCTGATTTCCTGTAACAAAGAAGTATTCTCCATCCTTATCCTTTACTGCAACACCAAGCCTATCAGCGTCAGGATCGGTTGCCATCAATATATCTGCATCTACATCTTTCCCCAGCTTGATTGCCAATTCAAAGGCATCCTGTTCTTCAGGGTTAGGGTATTTCACAGTAGGGAACTCCCCATTACCTTCGCTTTGTTCTGGTACTAGATACACGTGGGAGAAACCCATATCCTTTAAAATTCTCACCACAGGCTTACCCCCGGTGCCGTGAAGAGGGGTGTATACCACCCGAAAGCCATCTGAGTACTCTGTTACTATATGGGGATTTAGGGATAGGTTCTTGAGCTTTCGATTGTACTTAGTTAGTATTTCATCTCCAATGTATTGAAACAGTCCCGCTTTTACAGCTTCATCTAATTCCATTGCAGCAATCTCTAGCTCATTATCTACTTTAGATATTTCATCAATTATATTATTGGCCGCTTCATCTGTCACCTGGCCACCGCATTCACCATACACCTTGTAACCGTTGTATTCCGGTGGGTTGTGGCTAGCTGTTATTACTATTCCCCCAGAAGCCTTCAACTCCCTAACAGCAAAGGATAGAATAGGAGTAGCTGCTATCTCAGAGAATACATAGGCCTTGACTCCATTTTGCGCAAGAACTAGTCCTGCTTCAGTTGCAAATTCCTTTGACATGCGCCTAGAATCATAGCCTATTGCCACACTGAGCTCTTTCTCCCCGCCTTTTTGCTTAAGATAGTTTGCTAGCCCTTGAGTGGTTTTTCTCACAGTATAGATGTTTAGTCTATTGCTACCTGCTCCCAGTATTCCGCGCAAACCACCTGTGCCAAACTCAAGCTCTTTATAAAACCTGGCCTCAATTTCTCTCACTTCACCTTTAATCATCTCTAGCTCTTCCTTCAGGTTATGGTCCAAACCAGGGATGCTCAGCCACTGATTATATTTATCCATATAGGTCATTTATTCATCTCCTCTCCTTGGTTAAAGGATGGTTCTTCACATTAGACGGTTAATTTGTTCTCAACTACTCTAAACTCGGGAATGAACTGCTGTAGAAGCATCTCTGTTTCGTACTGATTGCTAGGAAGATTTCCTAAACTAATATTGTATTTAACTGGCTAAATCCATGATCTTTACAGGCTCTCCCATGTCTAATACAAATATTTCGCCACCCTTAGCCATAGCTCCTGTTTGGATCACTAATTGCACAGCTTCAGGGATGGTCATGAAGTATCTCACCATTTCTTCATAGGTTACAGTTACGGGTCCACCCTCAGCAATCTGCCTTTTAAAGATTGGGATCACGCTTCCCCTACTGGCTAGAACGTTACCAAATCTCACAGCTGCAAAGTTTGTTTCGCTAGTAATGTCCAAGTGTTGGATAAACATCTCAGCTACTCGCTTTGAAACGATAATTATCTAAACTAGCTATGAACTCAATACTTGTCAACCCAATTTCACTTTAATACAACCGCATTAATACAACATAAACTAAAGATGCTGTAAACAGAAATGCTAACCCTATAACAATAGCCTGGTTAAATACAGATGAGTCCATATTTCTTTTTACATTTCGCCTTATCCTTCTATAATGCTTATAGATCATTTTCTTCAACTCCATATGCTAGAGATTAGCTTAAATATATCACAGTGTTGTTAGAAAATTTGTAAATATATGTCGAACAACTTGTTCCCCAGGGCAAAACAGGACTTTTCGTTGTGAACCTCCCATCACTAAAGTAACGGGCTTCTAGTATTGCTACTAGAGTTTCCTGCTTCTCAGATCGACTTTACTACATCGCATTCTCCACAGGCTTTAGTTCGGATAGTCCCTACCCTACATTTATCTTTTTATCATGCCAGCATTCGTAATCCTTCTTGTAATATGTTTCGAGCGGCATTTATATCTCTATGGTGATGACTTCCACAATCAGAACACATTTGACTTGACGGAAAAAAACTGTCTATTTTAATGTAACTTTTACCATACTAATTAGCTTTATATCCTAACTGTCTTGTGAATTCAGACCAACTTACATCATCCCACTTACATTAAGGTCTTCACTGACTATAACTTGGTTTTCGTTTATAATCCGTGAAGACAATTTATGTAAGAAGTCTTCTCTGGTGTCAAAAATCTTTTCGTGAAGCTTCCTTATGGAAAGTAACTGAACTATATCGTGATCATGGTACAAGTGAGCAATATCATAGCGAGCTCAAAACAGACCTTGATTTAGAACGACTTCCTGCTGGAAAATTTGCTACTAATAATCTTGTGCTTCATGCGGGCATTTTTGCCTATAACCTACTTCGAATTATGGGTCAAGAAAGTCTTCAAAAAAAATGATGCACCAATTCGAGGAGGTGTAAAACGCCGTTGTATTCGCACAATTATTCAAAACATTGTTTATTGTGCAGCTAGGTTAGTTCGCCATGCACGTAGCATATATTTTAATAATAGAATGCAAAATTTTGCTGAGCGTAATTCATAAATTCATTTTGAAATGTAAATGTAAGTCAAAAAAACCGAGTTTGTTTAAATAAAAAAACTTTGAAATCTCACGGATTCAGGTAATAGCTTGGTTTACACTAACTGGTAAGTTTATTCTCTATAATCCTGAATTCGGGAATGAACTGCTGTAGAAGCATCTCTGTTTCGTACTGATTGCCTGGAAGGTTTCCTAAGCTAATATTGTAATTAACTTCTTCTATCAGCTCTTTGTTTAAGCCATTGGGCTTAGCCACAAATATTCGCTTATGGGTAGTTGCATTAACCCCTTCTTCAGCGGTTAGTAGTTCTTCATATAATTTCTCGCCCGGTCGCATGCCAGTAATAACTATTTCTATGTCTTCACCCGGTTCAAAGCCAGACAGTTTAATTAAACTCTTGGCTAAATCCATGATCTTCACAGGCTCTCCCATGTCTAAGACAAATATTTCGCCACCCTTAGCCATAGCTCCTGTTTGGATCACTAATTGCACAGCTTCAGGGATGGTCATGAAGTATCTCACCATTTCTTCATGGGTTACAGTTACGGGTCCACCCTCAGCAATCTGTCTTTTGAAGATTGGGATTACGCTCCCCCGACTGGCTAGGACGTTGCCAAATCTCACCGCTGCAAAGTTTGTTTCGCTGGTTATGTCTAAGTGTTGGATGAACATCTCAGCTACTCGCTTTGAGGCTCCCATTACACTGGTTGGATTTACTGCTTTATCCGTGGAGATTAAGACGAATTTTTTAGCCTTGTATTTGTCCGCAGCCTGAGCTACATTGTATGTGCCCATTACATTGTTCTTGATTGCCTCTTCTGGATTATTCTCCATCAATGGTACATGCTTATGAGCTGCTGCGTGAAATATTACTTGAGGTTTATGTAGTTTAAATATTTCTTCAATTGCTTTCTTATCTCTTATATCCTTTACTAAAGGATATAAGTTTAGGTGAGGATTATTCTGTTTTAATTCTAGCTCTATGTCATAGAGATTATTCTCACAGTTATCTAATATTAAAAGTCTTTTAGGAGAAAAGCTAGCAATCTGCCTGCAAAGCTCAGAGCCGATAGAGCCTCCCCCCCCTGTGACTAGCACTACTTGTCCCTCTAAATACTTAGATATGCCTTCCATGTCTACTTTGACCTGCTCTCTCCCTAGCAAGTCTTCCACTTGCACTTCTCTAATCTGATTTACAGTAACATTACCTTCTATTAAATCATACATTCCGGGAAGTATTTTTATCTCCGCATCAGTTTCATGGCATATAGCTACAAGTTCTCTTACTACCTTCCCCTCTGCTGAGGGAATTGCCAATATAATTTCTTGAATGCCGTATTTTTCGACTAAATTCTTGATTACACTTCTATCCCCCAAAATGGGTATGCCAAGAATTTTTAAGCTCTGCTTTGTTGAATCATCATCTACAAATCCCACAATATTGACAGCACTTTTATAGTGACGCATCAGTTCTTTGGCCACTATAACCCCTGAAGAACCAGCTCCTACTATTAATACTGGCTTTCCTCCTGTAGGGAGGTCGTATTTAATCGCATGCTCTCTAACTAATCTCCATCCTAATCGCGAACCACCTATGACAACTATATTCAAAAGCCACATTAATGCGAAAACTCCCCTAGGCAATGGCAAGCCTCCACCTGCCATGAGAAAATATGATGCAGATATACTAGCTGTTAAAGCTACTGTAACAGCACTAATTACAGCTACCAGCTCTCCTATACTAGCATAGCGCCAAACTCGGTTATATAAACCAAAAAAATAAAAGCATGCTATGAATATTACTGTAAAAATAGGAGCTAAGCTGTAAAAGGACTCCATAAATTGCCCTGGTATTTTTTCATAGCTTTCAAACCGAATCAGCAAAGCTGTGAAAAAGGCTATATTAATTAAAGCTGTATCAATTGCCATTAATGCGCCTATTCGCTTAAATTTATCCATTATAACACCCCATAGTATTTTAAATATTAAATCGTACTAATATGACTATCACATAAACAAATTAAGCTTTATGTAAATTCCTGTCGAAAAACCTCTCCTTTGCAAAATGGGACTTTTGTTAGCTTTTCATATGCATTTGTAATCTTTTCTATTAATTATTGTAGTATTTATATTAGCACTTCTACCTAGAAGTAGCTATCACCTATTAGGGTGATATAGAGCTTTACTCAAAAAGTCTATCTGTTCAGCTCAGCTAGCTGAATAAACTGCTGTTGTTGAGCCAAAGGAGCTGTCGTCATATTTCTCCCCTTTTGCGATTAAAGGAGTGCCTTTGCCGCCAAGAAATTCTTTAAAGATCCTTCTGACGGTTTTTGCTTCCTCTTCATTGATCACAAGGTTCCCTTCTTCATCCTCGTCATAACCCAGGAAGTAGGTTGTCGGTATATGGGGAATTCCGCGTGAAAATCTCTTCTGAACACCCCAGGGCTCACTCTGCAGTATGCTGCCACTTTTATACCAAGCTCGTTACTTTCTAGTGGGCTTTGGTTCAGTTCATCAAGGGTGCCCAAAGGGTCTTAACCCACATTCCTTTTTCGCTTTGATCCACAACAAAAACTCCTTTCTGATAGAGATATGTTATCTATCACTCAAAACCGGTTAAAATTCAACTGCTATTTCCGGTTTGAAAGGAGTTTTTTATCTTTTTCCAAGACCGAAATACTATCTTGGAAGGTTTTTATGGTTTACTTCTTCTTAGTTTTCTTAGTCCAGCCATTTCTTTTAATGCCGCATTTAAATTCAAAGGTAATTTCATAATTGTGGTAGAGGATACCCCGATCTACAGTTTTAGCAAAAATATCATCCCTGAAGTTGTTGTCATTGATATCATCATACTCCTGTTGTATAATTTCCTGCTCATATATTAAGTGTCTCATAGTGGTATCGTAAATAGCATCAGCCTTCGCCTGATGACGGGCCTGCCACATTCTCCGCAGAAGAACTTGTTGGAGAAAGGCGCTTTCCCGCTATAGGTTTGCCTGTATTTGTTATCAGGGTCTCTGAGCATTTTATTTCTTCGCTTAAGCTCCTGCTGCACTACGTTAAAATCTTCTTCTGAGATAATAGCTGGTACAGTTTTTTGTGCAAGACAGTGTCCTTGATATTTTTCTTGTTTTAAAATCTTGTACACCCCATCCCCAGTCCACTTTTTATTTCCTCTGGCAGTGAGTATGCCATCTTTCATTAGCCCTTTTGCTATGGTGGGGGTGCCTTTGCCTTCTAGGAACTCTTTGAAAATTCTCCTCACCACTGCTGCTTGTTCTTCATCGATGACTATATTGCCATCTTTATCGGTGTCATACCCCAGGAAGTAGGTGGTAGGCATGTGTACTCGCCCTTGCTGAAAGCGTTTCTGCACTCCCCATTTGGTATTTTCCGACACTGACCTGGATTCTTCCTGTGCCATCGAGGATAGGACGCCATGATGACGAAAGGATAAAATGGGCAAAAGTGTACTTTTTTTGACCTACTATTAGTGAGTTATTGAAGGGGGTTACTAATATAAGGAATGAATAATTAAAGTTGGGCGACAAAATAGCCAAACATATGATTTAAATGTTAAGCAATATCACTCTAAGAATTTTTTAATAAAACATGTATATTTTTATCGACTTGTGTATAAACTTTTAGTAATTACATTCGGCGGCCAAACTTTTCTATTCAGGCCAAAAATAAAAGTTAAATTTTTTTTAAAATTATTTTTCGGCCAAAAATATATTTACTGGCCAAAGGAGGATTATATGGATAAATTACTTATTGAAATGTTAGACCGTATTTTTCAAGGGCTAAAATGCAAGAAAATTTCTGAAGAAGAATTAGATCAAGGTGTTGAAAAAGCTTTGAAGATGTATAGAGAGTTCTTTCCAGAAATATGTCTAGATAAACTTCGTTCACAAGTCAAGGACTATATACATGAAATTATGTATGTAGCCCATCCCGTAGGGTCAATTTTACATGATAATAAAATTAAACCTTCGGAGTGGTGGAAAGATGAAGGTCTTCAATGGAATCATTACCGTGCATTTGAAAGTGTACTAACACATCTTCCATTAGAAGTTCGAAATACTTTAGATAAAGACACTGATAAAATTTTGTCGCATTTACCCAACCCAAAAAGTAACGACTTTTTTTCAATACTTGGCTTAGTTGTTGGCTTTGTGCAAATGGGTAAGACCACAAGCTATACTGGTGTCATTAACAAAGCTATAGACTGTGGATATGACATTGTTTTAATATTGGCGGGATTAACAAATGACTTGCGGGATCAAACTCAAAAGCGAATAGAAGAAAGTGTTATAGGTATAAATACAAATAGCCAGACAAAAATTGGGGTTGGACCTCTTCTAGAATCCGCCAATGATGTAGTTGCTAGTACAACACGAAATATCACCAGAGTTATTAACAACGAAAAAGTAATAGTTTCATCTGGAGACTTTGATCGTGAAAAAATTGGATCTGTGGTATATAAACAGGGAAAGAAATATATTTTTGTAATAAAAAAAAGTCCTGGAAATTTAACTGCTTTTAGTGATTGGGTAAAAAACCAAGTTTTTTATGATCAAGAAGTGAATAAGGCTACTGGAGTTTCTCTATTAATGATTGATGACGAATCTGACCATGCTTCACCAAACACGGCTATAAATGATATGTCTTCAACAAATCGTCACATTCGAAGTTGTATAAATCTTTTTTGTAAACATGTTTATATAGGCTATACCGCAACAGCTTTTGCTAATATATTAATTCCAGCATCTGAAAACGGTAAAAATCACTTTAATCAATTACCAGACTTATTCCCTAAGGACTTTATATTTCTATTAGAGCCCCCAAGTAACTATATGGGCCCAAGTGAATTTTTTGAAAGTCCTCTCTCTGCTAGGGCTGTAACGCCATATATAAGATTTCTAACTGATAGCTGGGAGGATGTTACAGACGAAGAAAGTAGGTTAGTTACCCTTCCCGCCTCCTTAAAAAGTGCAGTTCTTTACTTTTTAACTACAGGCGCTTTAAGGAATTTGCGGAAAGGTTTAAAAAAGCATCATTCAATGCTAATTCATGTTGACCCTTATAAGCCGACGCATAAAAGTATAAGGTCACATGTAGCGGAATATGTAGAGCATTTACGCAAAGTAACCACTGGTGAAAAAAAAGATGCTTCCGTTTGGAAAGATTTATACGCATTGTATCAAGACATCATTCGTACCTCTTCAGCTATTAGTTCAAGAATGCATTATAATCCGTCTGTTTTGTTTGACGTCAGTTTCTCTTACTCAGAAGTCAAAGAAGAGTTTATAAACTACGTAAATTCTCTCGACACTGATGGAGATTATAAGGTGAAAATCATGGAGATCAACTCAGATAGTGATGATAAATTAAAGTATGATGAACATCCAGAAGGTTTAAATGTAATTGCCGTTGGAGGATATGTGCTATCGCGAGGTTTCACTCTAGAAGGATTAGTTGTTAGCTATTTTAGACGGGTCACTCCACAAATAGATACTTTACTTCAAGCTTGTCGCTGGAATGGCTTTCACGATGAGTATAGAGATTTAATAAGAGTATATACAACAAAAGAACTATATAATTTGTTCTGCACGACTACAAATATTACTTCAAATTTAGCAGAACAATTTAGAGAGATGGCAAAAAATAAAAAAACTCCAGAGGAGTTTGGTCTTACTATTCTAGATATCCAAGCACATGCAATAGATAAAAATGGCAGAAAGAAAAAGTTAAGGCCTACTTCTGCAAATAAAATGCGAAATGCAAAACGTATTTCTATTGACACAGATTCCTTTGAAGGAGAAGCTCTAGATATTTCCACTTTCATGCTTAATGATAATGCTCAAATAGAGCGTTTAAATGATACCAAAATGATTATAAATAATCTTGGGTTAAATCAGATGGAAGTAACAGATGATGATGGAGCCTATTACTGGAGACACGCAAATCCACTAATAGTTGCAGATTATTTAGAAAAATTCCCTAGCTGCTCACTTGCTCGTATGAAGCAACCACGCAAGGTATCCGCTTTTATTAGAAAGCAAGTTCAGTTAGGAAAGTTAGACGGTATAGACATTGCGATAGTTTCATTAAAAAGAAATGGAGGTCAAAAAATAGAATTAGCAGAGGAGGTAGTAGTAAATTCTGCAAAACGAAAATATGTTGACTACTATGAAGCTGATAACATTATTGAAGTATCTGGCGGTCATACATTTACACCACGACACATATCATATGGTCTTTCAAAAGAAGAAATTGATATTGTTGAAGCTGATTCAAATAAATCATTTAAATCTTCAAGCACTCCTAATCTAACACAAACCATGGATGTAAGGGAAAGGCGAAACGCGGGTATGCTTTTAATATATTTTTACAGTCCCGATGCGCTTAACGAAGGTTTAAAAGAAAAAAACTGCAATAAAAAAATTACCGAACCTTATGTTGCTTTATCTTTAGTGTTACCTGGCACCCCTAGTTCTCCACAGAAAGTTTATGCAAACAGTGTATTTCTGAAAAATTATTTAGAAAACATAGCCAAGGGTTATTATAAAAAAAAGGGAGAGTCAGCATGCCAATAGTAGAACAACTAGGCACTTTGTTAACTAAGCAAGTTGATGGGGATATAGTAAGTAAAAAATTACGTGGTAAGCATCGCTTTTATTTGGCCTACAGCGATCTCGATAAGGAATTTACATTTTCGTATCAATGTAGTAAGCCAGTTAACAACTTCAGTCCTTTTAAATGTAAAGGATTTTCTGTAATCCCTTCTTCTACAAAAATTAACTGCGTAAGTGTCCCAGGATTTGAATCTGTCTTTATGCGCGTGATGGAAGACCTCTATTCGGGTTCAAAAGAAATTGAATCTGAATATGTTGATCGTTGGATTATGAAAAGACTCAAAAGATGGAAATGTTTTTTTGAATATCACGAAGCAGAAAAGATGAGTAAAGAAATGCAGATGGGGTTATTTGGTGAGCTTAAGACACTTATAGACTTATATGAAGCTGGAATTTCTGATGCAATACTGTATTGGAAAGGGCCGGAAAGATCAGAACATGACTTTATATTACCCCATACTCACTATGAATGTAAGGTAATTGCTGCAGATCGAAACTCTGTAACAATTCATGGTGTTGCCCAGCTTTTTTGCGATACCCAGCTAATTTTACGCGTTTACAAGGTAGCGTTAGATGAAGGTAGCCAAAGTATTCATGACTTGGTAACTTTATGCGAATTATTCATTTCCCCAAAGTTTGAGGATCTATTTGAAGATCTATTGGGCAAGTACGGCTACATTCCAGGTCAAAAAGATGTATATAATTTTAATATAAAAGAGTGTATCGATTATAATGTGAAAGAAGGTTTCCCAAGGATATCAAGAATAGATGGGATAGACAATGTTGAATATAGCTTAAAGTTAGATTCATGTAAGGAATTTCGCATAGAAAGCTAACCCATTTTAATAGAGCACTTCTAGAGGAAGTGTAGATGTTTCTAATTCTGACTCCTGCTTCATTAAGTGGTTTACTATTGGTTTCTTATTCTAAGAGTTAAGCCTTAAAAAATTCCTACTTTTAAGTTTATCATACTGTTTTGGCAGAGATTAATAGATAATATAGTAAACTCACTTCTAAGCAGCTAAAGCTTTATATTTTTTGAGTTTCGGCTGCTTAAATTTTTTTACTCATTGTAATCTTCTAGTGCCCCTAATAAATAAACTGCATCTTCTAAAAAACTTTTGCTTGCTAAGTAAATCTCTTCTGCCACTTCCATATTATAAGCATGTGAGGTACTATTTCTAAGTTCGTGATACCTAACCCATGAGGAAGAGTCAGGTATCAATTTTTGTTCTACAGCATTTCTAAACAATTCTCTACTTGTTGCTCCATTTAATTGTCCTGGCATAAGATTCAACTCAAGCCACTGTTTCATAGATTTCCAGCAAAGTGCAAATGTAAATCCAAAGTTTTGAATAACCCCAGCTTGAATAACTTCTCTTTCATCAACTGATATATTATCAGCAGCTAATCTTTTTTCTGCAAACTTCAGTGCCCTCAGTTCAAGAATACATGGTTGGACCCAATGTTTACTAATAGTGTTTCATTCCCCAAGAACCCTATACTCTTTGTATAAAAATCTCAGCTGATCGATTACTTTCTCCCCATGATAATGGCCACAATACCATTTATCAAACGCCAGATTTTCAAAATCGTATCCAGCCATTCTTCTGTACTGTTATCAACGGTGCTCTGATCGACCATCGAAAGGAACCATTCTCTCGGTTCATTTCGAATCGGCGCTGTGTGGCTAAGAACATAATCCACATTCCAGTTCATTTCAGATAGCCTGTGCTCTACTTTTTTCTTCACTTCATCAGTTGGCTGTTCATCTTCAAACCACTTGAAACCTCTGGTGAGCCTATAAAATTTATCGACACTGCATGCGCCACCGATAACGATGGCCTTTTTCTTATCCCCATCTACATTAAATGAAAACACCTCTCCGTCTTTTGCAAATAGAAGGCTTGGGTAGTCCGGCTCTATCAGAACCTTCCCTTCATTAAATGGTTGTTCTATATAAGTTGAAATATTCCCAGGATCACGTTCATGGTTGCCTCGTACAAAGAAGAAAGTAATAGGCCAGGCTTCCAGCTCTTCCTTCAAAAGTGCATCCCGCTCATTTTCATAATAGTTGACTCCAGTATCGCCAAGCACAATCATTAAATCATCTTTTGTTGTTTTGTATTTTTCGCAGAAAGCTTGAATCCGTTCAAACCTTCCATGCGTATCTCCTGTTATATAAATCAATTTCATTCTCCTTTTTGAAATCTAAGACATTTGGTGAGAATTTTCGACCTCTAACGTCCTATCATCAGCCTACTCGGTGAGTTGCTTTATTACTAGCTATCTCCTAGCAACATTTTATAAACCTCTATATTCTTAGCATTAATTCTTTCAAACTCTTTTTGCTGCTGTTCTTTTTCTTGAGGTGTGCGATTATCAGTAATACCCCATTCAGCCATGACTTCTTCATGAGATAGTAGCTCAACAGTACCATTTTCTATCTCTTCAAGACGCTCCTTTAATATTTGCACTTCTTCAGCCACCCTTTTAGCCACAGCTTCAGCAGAGTAACCATAAAACGTCATTTCATGTAAAGCATGAGCTGCTATTGCTGCGGCCCCATATACTTCAATTGATTTATCTAAAACAGGTAAGCCGTTCCATTCTTCCCACGGGGTCATCTCTAGTGCATAGTAATTTTCATCATCTTCCTTCACACCAAATACCTCGAAGATAAACTCCCCTGGAGTAAAGCAGTCTTCTATTTTTGCCACCACTAAAGTAAATTGTGACTTAGCTAAGTTGGTGTTCATAGACTTTAATTCTTCAAATACCTGCTTATAGGCTTTATAAGCACCTTCCTTAAGCTCATATTCCTTATCGATTATTTCCCATACATCATCGTAGTTAACACTATTGAGTAATTCCTTTAAAAGCATCGTTTCACCACCTTTAAAATACTAAGGTCTAGCCCTTTACTTAACATTACATAAATTCCCTGTAATTATCAACATCAATTACTCCCACAGCCCTTCTATCCTTTATCCCAATAATACCGCCTGTCGTAAATTTGTTTCCCCCGAATTAGCTTTAGCTTGCCAGCTTGTAGCAAGGGCATTAAAACCCTCTTGTTAAATGAATTCTTGCTCTCGATACCTAGATACTCCCTCATTTCCTTTGACATTTTTGCTTCCTGGCAGAACTCCTTAATCATTTCTACTTCTTTTGAAATGAGCAGCTCTTCTAGGTTAATATCTGCCTTGGTCTGCTCGAAATTTTCAAGATACTCTGCATATGTCATATGGCAGCCATAGTTAATGCCAAAGATAAATTGATAGCTAATCTGCCCTTCTGAGTCAATCTTGCCCTTCTTCACATACTTTTCAAATAAATCCTCCCGGAAGTAGTCCTGGCCATTCTCCTTAATATAAGTCTCGTCTTTTGCTTTTTTAGTTGTGTTAAACACACTCTCCCCAGGTTTTATCCGTACATCCATATGGTGATATTTCGGGAAGTTTATCGGCTCCATTGCAGCACTTACCTTCATCAGGTTATCTAGTTCTTTTGTATATTGCTCTGCTTGGTCCTTGCGCTCATCATAGGATTTAAGCTGATTTTTAAGCTTAATAATTTCACCTGTTAGAAAATCAATTTTTTGCGTATCTCTTCCGTCTTTAGCTACTTCTCCATCAACAGCATCATAAAGCTTTTGGTATAGTGCTTCCATTTCCCTCTGGATTTCTTCTTCATGTATTAGCTCATCCTGGGTGAGTTTTAGCTTTTCGATTTCTTGTTTTACTAACTCGGTAAACCTCTCATTTTTCTGTATTTCCCACAAGGTAGTCAT
>NZ_JBNPXS010000008.1:0-80283 GCF_050433185.1 Desulfitispora alkaliphila | reverse complement strand
ATGCAATTAACTTAATGAACCGCCAAGTACCGAACGGTATGCTTGGTGGTGTGAGAGGACGGTAGATAAAATAATTATCTACCTCCTACTCGATATATATCAGGAATAAGTTTTGTCCACTTCTCATAAATTTAAGGTAAATTCATTTATAGGTTTAGAAAGAGGTGGAGAAATGAGGGTTTGGATTTATACTTTTAAATGGCCAAGCTATCTATCGGCATTGTTTTTAGGAATGATAATTGTATCTATAGGTTATGTTTATCATCAAGGGCATATAAGTGAGCAGGTTGCTCACGAAGAAGCTTTTTCATTTGTAATAGCTGAAAAAGTAGTAGTCATTGATCCGGGGCATGGAGGCGCGGATCCAGGTGCAGGAGGGTCACACGGTGCTGTTGAAAAAGACATTACATTGGATATAAGCTTAAAATTGAGAAGATACTTAGAGCAAGGTGGAGCAAAAGTAATAATGATACGGGAAGACGACAGAGATTTGAGTACATCGGAAAAGGGATACAGTAAGAAAAAGCGGGAAGATTTGAAAAATAGAGTTAAAATGATTAAAGAAGCTAATCCAGATATTCTTGTAAGTATTCACGTAAACTCATTTCCTTCAAACAAATGGTCAGGTGCCCAAACATTTTACAATGGTAACAGTGAAGAGAGCAAATTGTTTGCTGAGGAAATACAACAAAGCCTTATAGATACAATGGGTAATACAACTAGAAAAGCAAAGCCTATTGATGCTTATATTCTCAGAAATAGTGATACTACTGGGGCTTTAGTAGAAGTAGGATTTATTTCAAATCCTCAAGAAGCTAAACTAATGATGGACCTAGAGTATCAGGATAAATTAGCTTTAGCTATATATGAAGGAATTAACTCCTATTTTAGTGAAAATAACGAGCTTTAAAAAGACAGGTGACAAAACTTGTCTTTTTTTATTTTAATTAAAATTTGTAGTAAGGGTAAAATAACTTATAGATAAGATATTTAACCAGGAGGTTTTTAAATGCAAATATCTAGAATAATTGATAGAGTAATATCTCCCGTAAATCAATGGGCTAGTGATAAAAAAATAATACGCGAGCAGCGCTCAAGGCTTTACAATATGGGCTTCTCAAAGGGAGAAGTGGAGGCCATAATTATTTACTGGAAGAAAAACGAGATGCAACACTATGAGCCTGGACAGCTGATTTGGAGACTGGCAAATCTACACGATGTGAGTTTAAAAAAAGCAGGGGAAATGTTATCTCTTGGTAAAGGGTGGTATCTCTTGCAAAGAGATATTTACAATTTAGAGGCAGAAAGAGAGCAGGTATCGCCACTAAAACATTGAATTATTGAACAGAGATGAGCAGCGTAAATTTAACCAAAATGCTTAAGGTTGAGGAGGATCATATGGAAACTTTAAAAGCAAACGAATCAATACCAGCGAAAATAGCAAGGACAGTTGTTGAAAACTCAGTGCGTTCGGATAAGAAACTAAAATTTATACCAAAGGATGTAGAACCACCCTTTCATAAGCCGGCAGGTGCATTTGTCTCTATAATAAAGGAAGGGCAATTGCGCGGATGTATGGGAACTGTCCAACCCACAAAAGAAAATGTGGCTGAAGAAATAGTGTGTAATGCAATAGAAGCTGGTTTTAATGATTCTAGATTTGAGCCAATTCAGATGGACGAATTAGACCAATTAACCTATTCTGTTGACATATTAGGAGCAGTAGAACAAGTAACTAGCGAAGAGCAGTTAGATCCCCAAAGATATGGTGTTATAGTTAAAAGTGGAGAGAAAAAAGGTACTCTCCTTCCAAATCTGCCAGGGATAGAGACAGCAGAGGCTCAGGTAAGAATAGCTAAGGAAAAGGCTGGCATAGGTCCAGGAGAACCAGTGGAGCTAGAGCGTTTTGAAGTTACAAGGTATCACTAAGGAGCTATTGTAATGAAAAAGTTGCTGTTATATAATGACCCATGAGGTGATAATAATGACAGAAAAAGAGCAACTACATAATGCGGCAGAAATAGCACTTAGAGAGTGTATGGGGTTAAAAGCAAAGGAACAAGTGCTGATAGTAATTGATGAGCCTATGGTAGAACTGGGAGAAATTTTTTATAAAGAGGCCTTGCGTCAGAGGGCAGAAGCAATGATTATAAAAATGGAAACTAGAGAAAATCACGGCAGTGAACCACCGACTACGGTAGCAGAGGCAATGAAGGCTAGCGATGTAGTACTATGTGTTACATCTAAGTCCCTTTCTCATACAAAAGCTAGAAGAAAGGCTAATGAAGCGGGAACTAGAGTTGCTACCTTACCTGCTTTGACAGCGGACATGATGAGTAGAACCCTTACTGCAAACTATAAGGAGATAAAAGAGCGCAGTGAGTTATACGGAAAGATTCTGACTGAGGGGAAACAAGTTCGCATTACCACAGCTAAGGGTACAGACTTGACAATGGATATAAATGGGCGGGAGGGGCAACCTGACACAGGGATATATCACCGATCTGGCCAGTTTGGAAACCTACCTGCGGGTGAAGCTTATATTGCTCCCGTTGAGGGGACAACTAATGGCAAGTTGGTCATAGATGGAGCTATGTCCGGGTTGGGAATACTATCTGAACCATTGGAGATTACGGTAGAAGATGGTTATGCAATTGCAGTAAAAGGAAAAGAGGCTTCAAAGTTAGAAGAAATTTTTAAAAGGTATGGAAAAGATGCCAGGAATATTGCAGAGCTTGGAATAGGGACTAATGATAAAGCGAAGTTAACTGGTTTTGTATTAGAGGACGAGAAAGTGTTGGGGACAATTCATGTTGCTGTGGGGGACAATAGCACATTTGGAGGTAAAGTCCAAGTTGCCAGCCACTTAGATGGAATAATTACTGAACCAACTGTGGAGATAGACGGCGAAGCTATAATTGAAAAGGGAAAGTTGCTAAAATAGCTATAAGAAAGGGACTAACTCTGCAGTGAGTGGTCCGCATCAAGGGGGGTGCGGCAATTGTAGTCTGTACTAATCCAAAGCTCAAGCAGGACTGGTACAATGTAGAGGTGGCTAAGGAGCTATTAAAGAATGATATATTGGTGGTAGCAACAGGCTGTTCAGCCCATTCCTTGGCAAAGTTTTCACTAATGTCCCCAGAGGGAGTTAAGCATTGTGGAGAAGGATTAAGAGGAGTCTTAGAAGCGTTAGGTGGAGCTCACGGCTTGCCTGCACTGCCACCAGTACTGCATATGGGAAGCTGTGTGGACAATTCGAGAGTCGATGAGCTGTTAGTAGCAGAGTTGCCAACTATCTAGGTGTATCCGTATCCCAGTTGCCTGCTGTAGGATCATGTCCTGAAACGCACAGTCCCAAAGCCATTGTTATTGGTTCATACTTCTTAGCCCAAGGAGTTGATGTGCACGTTGGAATTGCGCCGCCTGTATCAGGTTCAGAGTTGCTCACAAAGGCCTTTACTGGCGATAAATCAGAAACTGAGCTTTGTACTGATGTCCTATTTGGTGGCAAGCTAATTGTTGAGTTAGATCCCTACAAGGCAGGGAAACTGATGATAGAGAGAATAAATCAGAATCGAGTAGGTTTAGGCCTAGAAGTATAGTGACAAAACAGGTCCAGATTGATTGGACCTGTTTTGTGTTATAATGATAGATAGAGAATAAAAGAGGTGATATGCGTGGATTACATCAAAGAAAAACCAGCTATTGTGGCTTTTATAATGCAAATAGTACTCTATCTATTGCTGATTACGCAGGTATTAAATACTATCCCTTGGGTTCTAGCAACATTTATGTGGATAGGCGTTACAGTAACTAGCCTAGTTCTAGGAATCTATGCTATGATTAAGGGAAAAAATCTGGCACTGTCTGGAATTGTAATATTGCTAAGCTTATTATTGCTGTATAATTTTGTAGTTATAATATTTTTATCACTGTCTTAAAATCTTGATAAAATCTTAACAACTCCATCAACAAAAATAAAATATTTTTGGATACTATATAACTGTAAAGGCCATGGTTTTTACAAAAAAAAGTAGGAGGGATTACAATG
The DNA here is from genome assembly GCF_050433185.1 of Desulfitispora alkaliphila. Lineage (NCBI taxonomy): Bacteria > Bacillati > Bacillota > Desulfitisporia > Desulfitisporales > Desulfitisporaceae > Desulfitispora > Desulfitispora alkaliphila. Next base: position 76,232 of record NZ_JBNPXS010000008.1, on the reverse strand, counting down.
AAAAAGTCAGTAGTAGCAATGGCCAGTGTGCTAATCTTAGGGCTGTTTGTGGCTGGATTCGCACCAAGTCAATCCTTTGCAGCTGAAGTGCAGGACCGCTTAGGTTTTGGTCCAAAGCAAGGTATTACTCCAATTGGTGAGTTAGCTGTAGATGAAGACCTTACAAGAGAAGAACTGATTGAAAAGGTCGTTGAAGAGAGAACCAGGGTAATGGAGGAAAGAGTTAAGGCAGGAGAAGTTTCAGAAGAGCAATGGGAAGTTTGTCAGGAGAGAATGAGTGAGCGAATAACAGAAAGATTGGAACGCCAAGGAGAGTGCTTTAGAGGACAGGGACGATGTCAAGGAGCAAGACAAGGTGAAGGCATGGGCCGTGGGGCACAAATGCGAGGAAACATACTTTAAATAGTTAAAGCTGGCTCAAATTGAGTCAGCTAATTTATACCATAGTAAAGTTCTACTTTCCATCGGCATAAGTGCAACTAAGGCTTCCGCCGAAGCTCAAGCTTGACGCAAGCCAAGTTTTCTTTAATAACTAGAATGGAGGCGAGCTAAGTGGCAGTTGGCAATAAACTAAAACTACTAGTTGTTGAAGATGAAATTAAAATTGCGGAAATGGTTAAGTCCTATATGGAAGCAGAGGGCTACCAGGTTAAAGCTGCTTGGGATGGTCAAGAGGGCTTGGAGTTGGCTTTAAGCTGGAAGCCAGATCTAATTGTTTTAGACATAATGCTTCCTTCAAAAAGTGGGCTAGATGTATGCAAAGAATTGAGGAGTAAAAGTCAAGTTCCCATTATAATGCTAACTGCCAAAAGCCAAGAAATAGATAAGTTACTGGGCTTAGAACTAGGGGCTGATGATTATGTAACAAAGCCCTTTAGTTTAGCTGAGTTGACAGCTAGGGTAAAAGCTGTGATACGCAGGTCTTATGGTGAACAAGCTACTTCTGAAGTTACAAGAAAAGAAGAGTTAGTAGTGGGGGACCTAAAGGTTAATCTTGAAGCGCACCAAGTATTTCTAAAAGATAAAATACTGAGCTTAACACCTACAGAATTTAAGATATTACAAACATTGATGAGCAATCCGGGAAGAGTATACAGTAGATTACAGCTAGTAGAAGCAATTTTAGGGGAAGTTTACAGCGGGTACGAGCGTTCAATAGACACCCATGTAAGCAACCTAAGAAAAAAAGTAGAGGTAGATCCGGCTAACCCTCAATATATCCTCACTGTATTTGGCATTGGCTATAAATTTAACTCTAGTTTTAAGGAATGGAAGAAGAGGTGAGGTAATGAAATTAAGGACAAAGCTAATATTAGCATTCCTAATAGTTGCCTTAACCGCTGCAGGTATTTCTATGACTGTTGCAGTATGGTCCACAAAAGACGCCTTTGATCAGTATATAGAGCAACAAGTAAGCATTAATGCAGAAAGGTGGAAAGATATAGCGTCTAATTACTACCTGAGGCATGAAACCCTTCAGGGTTTACAAGATGCTATTCACATGCCTATGGGGCAACATATGGGCAATATGAGAAGGCGAGTAGAGACCAGGGATTTTGAGGTAAGTCAGAGAACAATAATACTGGATCAGGAAAACAAAGTAGTTTTAGATACCAACAACGACAGTGTAAATCAGCTATTTAGTACGGAGGATTTGAAGGGCAGTGAACCCATTGCCTTAGATGGTCAGCAGATTGGCACTCTGTTAGTAGAAGTCAGCCCTCCGCCAGGAGTAGTAACATTAGAAGAGCAGTTTCTAGCATCAGTTTATCGGGGATTTCGTTGGAGTGCTGCACTAGCAATTTTATTGGCTATTGGAGTAGGAATACTTTTTGCTCAACGTCTAGTAAGTCCTATTGAGCATTTAACGGATGTTGTTAAAAGTATGAAGGGAAATGTTATGAAATACAGGGCTCAGATAAACACGGAGGATGAAATAGGTACGTTAGCTGTGGCTTTTAATAAAATGGCTGATGAACTAGAAAATAATTTGAAATTGAAGGGACAGCTTGTTGCTGATGTTTCTCATGAGTTAAGAACACCAATCACAATTCTTCGTGGCAACTTGGAATCTATTCAAGCTGGAGTCAAAGAACCTACTCAAGAACTAATCTTATCTATGAACGATGAAGTAATAAGACTTTCCCGTTTAATTGCTGACTTGCAACAGCTAAGTTTACTGGACTTTGAAAAACTAGAAATGAACAGACAACCATCGGACTTAACTGAACTAGTAAAAAAAATCATTCCCATCTTTTATTTAGAAGCAGAGGATAAGGGGATAGAATTTGAAATAACATCTAAAGGTCCGGTTTTTGTAGAAATTGATACGGATCGGATCAAACAGGTATTGATAAATCTCATAAGTAATGCTATGAGATATTCTCAAGATAAGAGCAAAGTTAGAATTGACATAACATCTAAAGAAAACAGTGTTACTGTGAAAATTTTTGATTGGGGTCAAGGCATTTCAAAGGATGAAATAAAAAACATATTTGAGCGGTTTTATAGAACTGACAAGGCTCGGAGTCGTCAACAGGGGGGGACGGGATTAGGCTTAGCAATAACTAAGGGGGTCATTGAAGCTCATGGAGGCAAGATTTGGGCTCAACATAATGAGCCTCGAGGAACAGTATTTATCTTTGAAATACCTAAAGGGCACAATTAAGAACAGTCGAAAGGCTGTTTCTTTTTTTAAAATAAACACAGAATTTTTGCACTATTTAGATATCTATTGTATTTAAATTCTTAGTTTCCTATAATAGTAATTGTATTATTTAGTAATTATAGAGTTATTTAGCTGCAGTACTGGAAGGGAGCTGGTTAGACAAGAAAAATTACTGGTAACAACTAGTGAAAGAGTGGACTCCGCTACTATTTTAGCACCATCTAATGTAATTTATATGTACTAGAATACTAGAGTGTATGAGGGGGGAAGGTTATGAATGTAGCAAAAAAAGTCAGCAGACGAGGGTTCTTAAAAGGACTTGGAATTACTACAATGGGAACAGCATTAGCTACTGCTGATATTGAAACAAGTAAAGCTTATGCAAAGGAAGATCTAAAGATTCAGTACGGGACTGAAAAAATGACTGTTTGTCCATACTGCGGTGTGGGATGTGGAATTTTAGTATTTGCGGAGAACAACAAGGTGATATATGTTGAAGGAGATCCAGATAACCCTATTAATGAGGGAGCTTTGTGTGCTAAGGGATCTTCTATCAATGACATGAGCCATGTTATGCAAAATGGAGAGAGAGTTGAAAGCCCTAATAGATTAAAAAAAGTCTTATATAGAGCTCCTAAGAGTAATCAATGGGAAGAAAAAGACTGGGATTGGGCAATTGAGCGAATTGCTAAAAAGGCAAAGGAAACTAGAGACGCAAATTATGAACAGGTAAATGAGCAAGGTGTGACAGTTAACAGAACAATGTCCATGGCTCACTTTGGGAGTGCGGCACTAGAAACCGAAGAAAATTATTTATTTCACAAATTTGCTAGATCTTTAGGATTAGTTAACATTGACCACCACGCGCGACTCTGACATAGCCCTACTGTTGCCGGTCTGGCAGCAACATTTGGACGAGGAGTAATGACTAATCACTGGATAGATTATAAGAATAGTGATGTGATTTTTATCATTGGTGCTAATCCAGCGGAGAATCACCCACTTTCTATGAAGTGGATCCTAAGAGCAAAGGAAGAGCGAGGGGCAAAAGTAATTGTAGTTGACCCTAGATACACCAGAACTTCTGCTCACGCTGATGTAATGGCTACAATTAGGCCTGGAACAAACATTGCGTTTGTAAATGGTTTAATAAACTATGCCCTTAATAATAACTTATATCATAGAGATTATATACTGACCTATACCAATGCATCCTACATAATTGACAAAGACTTTGATTTTGTTGACGGCGAGTTTTCTGGTTTAGAAGAAGTGAACGGAAAAGAAGTGTACGATAAAAGTACATGGAAATACGAGCTAGATGCAAACGGAGAACCTCAAAAAGACACATCACTACAACACCCAAGGAGCGTATACCAATTACTGAAGAAACACGTTGAAAGATATGGAATTGATAAAGTATGTGAAGTAACTGGCTGTAGCAAAGATGATTTTATTGCAGTTGCAGACACATTCTGCTCCACTGGAACTGCCGGCAAAGCAGGCAATTTGATCTATGCTATGGGAATTACCCAGCACACCAGTGGTACACAGAATGTAAGATCTCTTGCAATGTTACAGCTGCTGCTTGGAAACATGGGTATCCCAGGGGGAGGCGTGAACGCCCAGAGGGGTGAGTGCAATGTTCAGGGATCAACTGACATGGCAATGTTATATCACTTAGTGCCTGGATATATGTCTGTGCCTAGAGACCATCTTCACCCAACATTAAACGATTATATCCAAAAGGAGACGCCAAGTAGTGGCTATTGGAGCAATAAGCCCAAGTTTTTCGTTAGCTTATTAAAGGCGTTTTATGGCGAAAATGCAACGCTAGATAATGATTTTGGATACAACTTCATGCCAAAATGTGATGAAAAAGACCATTCCCACCAATCAATTTTCGAGGACACTTATAATGGCATAATCAAGGGAATGTTTATTTGGGGACAAAACCCACTAGTTGGAGGGCCGAATACTACCTATACGTTAGAGGCTATGAAGAAATTAGATTGGGTTGTAGCTATAGATATTTTTGAAACAGAAACAGCAGCTTTCTGGAGAGCTCCGGGGGTTAACCCAGAGGAAGTAGATACCGAGGTATTTATGCTACCAGCTTGTGCTGTCTATGAAAAAGAAGGAACTGTAACTAACAGTGGCCGTTGGGTACAGTGGCGATATCAGGCCATTGATCCAATTGGCGAAAGTAAAAGTGATATGTGGATAGTAGATAAGCTCTTTAAAAAGGTAAAACAGCTTTACGATAAAGAAGGCGGGGCTTACCCTGATCAAATTACAAAAATGAATTGGGACTATGGTGATGATTATCCCGACATTAACAAAATAGCATCAGAAATTAATGGATATGACATTGAGACTGGTCAAAGTCTATCTAACTTCGGTGAACTTAAGGATGATGGAACTACTATGTGTGGTAATTGGGTTTACTCCGGTTACTTCACTAACCCCGATGATCCTGCTTGTAAACGAAGAGATTTAGAAGCACCAGGAGGTTTGGGATTGCATCCAAACTATGCCTTTGCGTGGCCAGCTAATAGACGTATTGTTTATAATAGGTGCTCTACAGATGCAAATGGTAGACCTTGGGATCCCGAAAGAGCATTGTTTGAATACAAGGGTGGCCAGTGGGAACAAAAGGATGTTCCAGATTTTAATGCATCAGTTGCTCCACAAGTTTCAGCAAAGACTCCATTTATAATGACTGAAGAGGGTGTAGGTAGATTATTTACAAATAGTACAAATGATGGACCTTTTCCAGAACACTATGAACCAGTAGAGAGTCCGGTGAAAAACTCTTTCAACAAGAGAAAATATATGCCAGTTGCCAATGTATGGGAAAATGATCTTGGAAAGTTAAGAGAGTTTGGCGATCCTAACTACCCATTTATTGCAACCACCTACAGAGTTACTGAGCACTACCAGAGTGGAGCAATGACGAGAAACACACCATCTCTTGTGGAATTAGTGCCAGAGATGTTTGTAGAAATATCAAAGGAGTTAGCCCAAGAAAAAGGCATTAGCCCGGGAGAAATGGTTAATATATCTAGCCCAAGAGGTGAGATTAGAGCAAGAGCAATGATTACACCGAGAGTAAAGCCATTGACAATTGGCGGCATAACCTATCATATGATTGGAATGCCATGGCATTGGGGTCATACGGGATTGTCAACAGGGGATTCAGCTAACAAATTAGTGCCTAACGTAGGGGACGCCAATACTACAATACCTGAGAGCAAGGCATTTATGTGTAATTTAACTAGAGGCTAATAAATGACAATAAGCGAGGTGATAAAGAATGGGTAATAAAGCGATGTTAATAGATGTTACGAAGTGTATTGGCTGCAGATCTTGTCAAGTTTCCTGTAAGTCATGGAATAATCTAGATAATAATAAAACTTCATTTACTAATAACATGACTAATCCTCCTCAAACCGATGGCCAAACCTATACAGTAGTAGACTTTATGGATGTTGAGAAAGGTGGAAAGCCGGCCTGGAGGTTCATTAAGAGAATGTGTATGCACTGCTTAGAGCCTGCTTGTAAGTCAGCCTGCTTTGCAAAGGCTTTCGATCAGAGGGCAGGCGGAGCAGTAGTTTACGAAAAGAGGACTTGTGTAGGCTGTAGATATTGCATGATAGCTTGTCCTTGGTGGATGTTAAAATATGAATGGGATAAGGTCTTTCCGGCTATTGTAAAATGTAAATATTGCTTTGACTTGATCGAACACGGGAAAGAACCGGTTTGTGTAACTTCTTGTCCTACTGCTATTGATTTTGGCGATAGAGATGAAATGATTGCTATGGCCAAAAAGAGAATTGCAGATAACCCAGATAAATATGTAGACTATGTTTATGGTGAACATGAAGCTGGGGGTACAAATGTATTGTATTTGTCAGACGTACCTTTTGAAGACTTGGGACTGCCCATGGATGTGCCCAAGGAGCCATTACCAAATCTTACTTGGAAGGCTTTAACCAAAGTTCCTTACCTTGCAGGTGGAGTGGGCCTTACTATGACAGCACTGTATTTGTATAATAGCCGTAAAAACGATGTGACAAGTGCTGAAAACGATAAAAAGGCAGGTGGAAAAGCGTGAACACAAAAATATGGCTAGGATCTTTCTCTTTTAGAATAACCCCTTGGAGAATACCTATTATAATCATAGCAGTTATGGGTGCTGCCTTCATGCTTTATCGTTTAGCAGTTGGTCTTGGACCCACAACAAATATGAACGATGCATGGCCCTTTGCTTTATGGATTGCAATGGACGTAGGAGCTGGTGTTGCTTTAGCAGCCAGTGGTTTTACCATGTGTATTTTAATTTATATTCTTCAATTAAAAGGCCTGAAAGAACTGTCTCGTCAAGCAGTACTAGCAGCTTGGTTGGGATATATATTTGTTCTAGTTGGCTTAGGCATGGACGTTGGTCTTTGGTACAACTGGTTTAGACCTATGTTTAACTGGGGTTACACCTCAATTCTTTTTGAAGTATTCTTGTGTGTGATATTGTATAACACGATTTTGTTTATCGAAATGTTGCCAGTATTATCAAAGCGATTTAATCTAGAAAAGGTTTACAAAATTGCCAAGAAGATTACTATCCCAGCTGTAATTATAGGGATTATGTTGTCTTCCTTGCACCAGTCATCTATTGGAGCACTATTTTTGATCGCACCTTCAAAGATGAACCCAATATGGTACAGTGAATGGGTTGCTTGGATGTTTCTATTGTCAGCAATGTGTGTAGGACCAGCAATTTTTGTGCTAGAATATTTATTGGTGAGCAAATCCTACAAAATGAAATTTAAAACAGAATTAGCTGCAAAGCTAATGAAAGTTTCAGCTGGTGTAGCAGTAGCCTATGTAGGAGTGAGACTATTTTATACGGCCTCAAATGGATTATTAGGCACTGCATTCAACGGCTCACTGGCCAGCAATGCGTACTTATTTGAGTTGTCATTATTTGTACTAGGTGCAATTGTTATAGCCATGGGACCAGGACGTAAAAGTAAAGGCGGAATGCTTTTAGCTTCTTGTTTGCTAATAACAGGTGTATTAGCGAACAGGTTTGGTATTATCTTTGCTGGATTTTACGAGTCAGCACCACTTGGCTATATACCAACATTTATAGAGATAGTGGTAACTCTGGCTATTGTATGTCTTAAGTATCTAATCTTCCTATTTATTGTGGAAAACTTTGATGTTCTACCTGAAGAGGAGAATAATCCATACTTCGAAAATATGCGAGAGCTAGAAGAGAGAAGACAGCAGCAAGGTGTTCCTCAGCCTAGTTACAGTGTAGGTTCCAAATGATAGAGGCTAAGGAACAAGTAAGCTACTCGCTGCCAACGGAAGAGTCCTTTTATAAGGAGTTATCTGAACTCTACAGTGACTTGGCAGTGAGTATGGAGCTGACAGTGCAGCCAGACCAGGATGAGTTTAGGAGGATTATGCATGAAGGGAAAGCAGCTTTAGGCTGCTTCCCCCCCTCAATAGGTATTAATACTTTCAAAGAGGCGCTCGAAAAAGTGGTGGACATCTTTAATAAATATCAGCCTCAATACAAAAGTGACGCTATAGAAAAGATAATGAACGATAGTCTGGGTGATAAAGTTGCAAGTATACTCAGAGGAGGCACATTAGAGGAGAATTTTGATCTGAGTAGCTGTAACCCCAATTGGTTTCAGGCGGTGTTTACCTATGCACTTAAACCCTTTCTAAAATCTTATAGTCAATATATTGGGGAACAATACCCCTTAGATGAATGGAAACAGGGATATTGTCCTGGGTGTGGACAGAGTGCTGCTATGGCGCGCCTCTCTAAAGAAAAGGATGGGAAACGCTATCTATGGTGCCCTATGTGTGAACTGGAGTGGAATTTTAAGCGAATAGGATGCCCCAGTTGCCTAGAAGAAAACCCAGAAAAGCTAGGATACTTCAGGGTAGAAGATAAAGATGATGGTTACAAAGTAAATGTGTGCTATCAGTGTAAGAGGTATATAAAGACTTATAATGAAAAAGATAGGCTGAAGTCAAAGCGAGATATCTTTTTAGAGGAAAAAAAGACAGGATACTTAGATTACTTAGCATTGCGAGAAGGGTTTATTCCCATGGACAAATAGAAGTAAAAACACCTATCGACAAGAGCTTGATAAGCTCCTTGTCGATAGGTGTTTTTTAATAATTATGTGTACCAATTATAACTGGTAAGCCAAACTTGTTTTTAATCATTTCTGCAGCCTTATCTAAATCGATCGGACAAGAAGCAGTCTTATTTGCCTTTACCATACAGGTGCCCAAGTGAATAACATCGACATCTATTTCGTGGTAATCAGCAACTTCCATTACCAACTGGGTCTTAGGCATTACTAGTCCGGGACAATCGCCACATCCGAAAATGCCTACTAATTGGACTCCTTCCCCGTGGGCAGCAAATTCACCATCACCTTTAGAAGAAGCCTTAAAGCACTTCAAACACCCCATACAATGGATATCCCTTATCTTACTACAAGTAATAATAGCAATCCTTTTCATACAAAAATCCCCCCAAATAAATTAAAGTTTTTCACTAATACTTTACAAATTCTTCATAAATACAAATATTCCTTTTATAAATTAAATCCTTTTGAGTAGGAATATAAAAAAATATGCAGAATGTAAAGGTAAGCAGATAGGGGAGGTTTTATAATGCACACTCTCATAGTAGGTGGTACTGGCTTTATTGGTAAAAAGCTAAGCGAAGAGCTCATTAACTCTGGATATAATGTTGCCATTTTGACACGGAGCAAAGTAAGAGCAAAGGATAATAATGAGAAAATAAAGCTGATTGAATGGGATAAAATCATATTGGGATCCAGTGCCCTTAAGAAAGTAACGTGTGTTGTAAATTTAGCTGGGGAATCTATTGGCGGTGGCAGATGGACGAAATCAAAAAAAGAAAAAATAGTGAGAAGTAGACTTGATACTACTCAGCTAATAAATGATGCTATAGAGCGCAAGATAATATCTCCACGAGTGCTTATAAATGCTTCAGCTATTGGTTTCTATGGTGATAGGGGAGAAGAAGAACTATCTGAAGAATCAAAAGCAGGAGATGATTTTTTAGCCAATGTGTGCAAGCAGTGGGAAGAAAAAGCTTCTATAGCAAAAAAGTTTGGGGTTAGAGTTTCATATTTGCGAATTGGCGTAGTCCTTGGCATGGGTGGAGCACTGGAACGCATGATAGTACCTTATCGATTCTACATGGGAGGAACAATTGGAAGCGGAAACCAATGGGTTTCATGGATTCACATTAATGATTTAGTAGAAATTATAAGATTTGTTATAGAAAATGAGAGCATTGTTGGACCAGTAAATGCTACTAGCCCAACTCCTGTTAGAATGAAAGAATTCTGTAGTGCTATTGGAACTACAATGAATAGACCATCATGGTTAAGGGTTCCACAGCTAATTCTTCGTGTGGGATTAGGTGAAATGGCAGATATGATTCTTAACAGTCAAAGGGTTTATCCGAATAAAATTACTAATTCAGGATACGAATTTAGATTTTCCAGAGTGAATGAAGCACTGGAGGACGTTATAAAAAAAATATAAATAGAGTAGGGAGAGAGGGGCGAGTTGCTGGAAAATTGTAAGCCCTCCAATTAAGTAATTGGAGGGTTTACAATTTTTTCTGTCTCTTCTTCAAGTGCAGAATTAATACGTCTATAGAAATTCACTAAAAAGGCAAGTTCATTTTCGCTTAAAGTTCCAAGAACCTCTTCCATCCTATCTCCAAATGATCCAAATAAGGGGAGGAGCTAATTTTATGCGCTTTCGAATAGATGATGCAATCTACATTTCAGTCAATGATGCAAATTTCTTGGAAAATGCCATATACACATATAGCCGGGGGGCGATTCTTTATGGTTTAATAGGGGCATTGGCTGTAGTAATTTTCTTACTTATTATTTCTGTCTTGAAGCCCTGGGGGAAAAGGAAAAAGGATAATGACTAAAATTAGGGGGAACATTTTGTGGGAAAAGAAAACAAGATTTTATGGTTATTAGTAGCAGTACTTATTTTCTCTTGGATGTCATGGTCAAATACAAAAAAACTTCAACAACAGGTGCATAATTTACAACAAGAATTAAACAGTGTACGCAGTCAGGTTGCCAGTGAGGTTTCTAGTGTTAGGGGAATAGTTCAGGGGGTTAGAGATGATGCTCGTTGGTGGATCCCAGGGCAGGTGGATTTTTTAGATGTGAGTGAGGGAGAAGCGACAATAGAGGTTAATTGGCAGATGCGAGAATATCAGAAGGGCAGTGAAGTTACATTAAACTATAAAAAGCCTGGAGAGGACCAATATATTTCAGTTGATGCAGTAGAAAAAGCAGATGGATATTTTTCAGCTACCATTTATGCGGAAGTTTCCCCTAAACCCCAGTGGCACATAAGCAGTACTAGTAGAAGTGGCCAGACAAATCAGAGCATTTCAAATGTTGCAGTAGAAGAAGTAGCTAGAGAAATAAAAGAAAAGTATGCAAATCCAAATATTAATTACTACGTGGTGGTAAAGAAGGATGATGTGATACGCTCTAGTGATAAACAGATTATCTATCTAGAACACTTGGGAGCAATGCTATATAGCCGTCTGGATACACATATTCATTATAATATGACTGGGGGTACTGTAAGTATTGATGTGTTTGAAGTAAGAACCCCTGACTCTGGAGCACATGTGGAGGAACTAACACTGGTGAGTAAGAGAGTAGACGGAACTATAGTGGAAGAACTGGTTGTTGAAAGAGAGGATACAAGAGATCTCTACCATATCCCTTATAGAATAACTGTTGAGCCAGAGCAGGATTTCGATTACTGGTACCTGAATGCCAGGTACTCTAATGGTACAGAGGCAAAAAAGGAGATACCCAAGCTATGAAAAAAACAAACGCGGCTCGGATTTTAGATAAGCTAAAAATATCATATGAACTTGAGGAATATGAGGTAGATTTAGAGGACTTAAGTGCAGTTAATGTGGCTCAGAAAATGGGTATCCCAGCAGAGCAAATATTTAAAACATTGGTTGCCCGAGGAGATAAGACAGGTGTACTGATTGTCTGCATTCCCGGCGGCAGCGAGCTAAACCTAAAGAGTATAGCAAGTCAAAGTGGGAATAAGAAGGTGGAGTTAGTTCCATTAAAAGAAGTACAGCAGTTGACCGGTTATATTAGGGGCGGTGTCTCTCCTATTGGGATCAAGAAAAGCTATCCCGTATACCTAGATGACAATGCACTAAATTATGCTGAAATAATGGTCAGTGCCGGAGCTCGGGGCTATCAGATTGTTATTAAGCCAGCTGACCTGGTAAAGGCAGTTGACGCTGTAACAGTGCCCTTTTTGGATAGGAACTAAGGAGCAGGTAGAAGAAGGAGTCAGGTATATTTACGAAACTAAGAAAAGTAAGACCTGTATTAATTTCTGATTAAATTATTTCTCTGGAGGTTTAATGGCAAAAAGTGCCACCAATGCACCTGTAAGGGAAACACCAGATGCAGTAAAAAATAATACTTGGTCGGATACCTTCATAACAATTGCAAAAACAGGAGGCCCTAAAGCCACTCCTGCAAACCGCATACTGCTGTAGAGGGAGGTAATTGTACCCCTCTCAGCTTTTTCCATGCCTTCTATTACTAATGCATCTAAACTAGGCAAAACTACTCCTATTCCCAGGCCACTAAAAAATAGGGTAGCTAACAGGGGGGAGAGAGTAGTGGTAAAGGCTCCAATGAAAGTAGCTATAACAACTAATGCCAATCCAAAAAAAGTTATCCACTTCATTAGGAGTTTATTGTCGCCTATAACTCTACCGGTAAAGAAGGATGCAATGCTTAATGCAGCTAAAGGCACTGCTAGGATGAAGCCGCTTTTAATATTATTAAATCCATATTGATCCTCCAGAATAGTAGACAGATAAAAAAGTGTACCGTAAACCACAAACATACAGATACAGCCTATTGCAAATATTGAACAAAGCCAGCGGCCATCTCTTTTGAAAATGGTTACTACAGATTTTAGAAACAATCTGAATTTTGGTGGATGTTCTGATTTTTCAGGTGCTTTTACAAAGAAAAACATCAATAAGATAGGGATAATAGTTAGAACTACAAAAGCAAAAAAAGGAAGATACCACACAATGGCGGCAAATATTCCCCCGAGTACAGGACTCAATACTTTGCCAAATGTATTTGAAGTTTCAATTATCCCTAAACTGCTACTCACATCTTCTTTCGCTTTAAATAAATCCCCCACTAGGGGTAAAACAATAGGAAAAGCACCTGCCGCTCCTATACCCTGCAAAAAACGTCCAACGAGGATTAAAAAATAAGGATTTTCAACCTGCCATGAGGCATAGCCAGAAACAAAAGCACCTAATCCGGCAATTACTAGACTTGGTATAATAACTACTTTGCGTCCATATAAGTCCGATATAAAGCCAGCAAAAGGGATAAGGATTATTGCCACCAGCGAATAAACGGTTATTATCATACTGACCTGTAGGGAAGATATTTCTAGGGTTTTTTGAATCGTTGGCAAAGCTGGTATAATCATTGCATTACCTAGGGTCATAATAAGTGGAATAGAAGCAATAGATGCTATATCCCATGTTTTTGTATTTTTCAATGCAGTTCTTCCTTCCGTAGCAACAACTGTTTTTACAGTTATATTGAGCAGGAGGCTTTAAAGATATACCAGGAATTAAAAGGCGTCAATTTTTTTGATATTAAAGCCTGCATCAGCGATCATATGTTGCAAGTTATACATGTGAGCTGATCCCACAAAAACCGCACATCTGCCTTCTGTTATGTATGGCAACATTCGCTTTAGAAAGGTTTCATCTCTTCTGTTAATTACCATTTCAGTTCGCGAGGGAAATTCGGCAGTCATTCCCATCATTCCCTGTAAATCTCCTTCAAGATATGCCTTTTCATGTCGTTTAATATAGTGGTCCCAGCTTTGGTGTTCTTGAAAAAAATTAACAACCCGCTCGTAAGGAATACTTTCTAAGGTTTCAATTTGCTCTTGGATGGCCTCCATTCCCACGATTATTTTGTCCATTTCTCGGGCTATATGCCAGGCTTCCATGTCAACAGAACCATCCCAGCCCTTTCGTCTCAAGAAACTACTCCAAAGAGAGAAAAATGCAAACCAATGGCAAGTTTGAGACAGATAATAGCGCACGTCTGGAGGATCAGCAAACTCTATCTGTAACAATTTTACCCATAAGCCTTGAGGGCCACAGACTACTCGCTCTAGTTTATTAATCTCTTCTTCTGAAAATGCCTCGATTAATGGACGAAAATCACTTGGAGGATTTTTTCCCGCTTCTGCTACTATATCCATGCTCACTTGATCTAGGGGTCCTTCAAAAACTACAGTATCAACCTGGTCATATAATTTGCGTAAAGAAGTTTCAAAGCTGTAACGAAAAAAGTGAGCTGTTCCACCTATCCAAGAGCGACGACCCTTTCGCTCTATTTCCCAGAGCATAGTAAACTTTTTATCTTTGGCTGCTTCATTAAGAAATTGTTGCTTAGATGAAGAGTTACCAGGAGGAGGGGCAATCATTTGAAAAATTTCTTTACCAGTAAGTCGAGAACTGTCATGCCAAGTAGCCATTTCATAGCTCATGGTGGCAGAACCTCCCCACTTTTTCTTGAAACGCCTAATGCCATCATTTACTCCTAAGCCTAGGTGAATATATTCTTTGCCCTCTCTCTTTGCAATATCCAACATTTTTGAAAACAGTAAATCGGAAGCATATGGAGTATAGTGGATGCGAGAATGTGCCCCTACAATGTAGCTTAAAAAACTTTGGGGTTCTAAATCTAATAAAAGACAGGCGGCTAAATTGTCCTTGGCATCCCATGCATTAAGTAAAATTAGGTTTGAATCGGGAGTGATTACTTCTTGGGTTCCTTCATAAAGTCTGCGCACATTAGCAGTTAAAGGAGTGCGACCTACAAATTCTGCCCAGAGGCGCTGGTGGGATAGAGTGAACTCATTACCTTCTTCGACTCTGAGGGTTGACCCAGCCCTTTGAACTAGTTTTTCCAAGCGAGAAGGAACTTGGTGGTTTGCAGAAAGCGTATAGTACTGACAGAGATCTTTTTGATGCGATCTTAGCTGTCTTGGGAGAAATGGGCAGATAGCCAAGCAGTCAGTAGCAGCAGTATAATCTAAAGCCTCAGTGAGGGACCGATAAAAATCATTGCTTTTATAAGCATCTGAAAGAGGGTAGCCTACTGCCATCAGTAGCTTATCTGCATGGAAGAATAGATAAGAATCAATCAAAAAAGCCTTTCTTCCAGACATGGCCTCCATAAATGAAACAGAGTGCTCTGGGACATTTGCGTTTTTAAGAATTTCTCTTCTCTCTATATTTTCGATTAGCAAGATAATCCCACCCTTCATAACCTGTATATGGAAAGTATACCAACATTATTGAGATTGTTCAATTAGTCACAAAAATAAAATATAAGGGGCAGGGAAAAGAGTTTTTTTAAAGAAATGTTATATCAGTGAAATTGAAAGTGGAGGGATAAAAAATGTTAAGCCCTGCAGATAAGGAATTTATATATGCAAATGCATATATACCAGAACATTTGCCCCACTATCTAGTTCCATTTTCTGATATGGAACCTGGCTTAGAAGGACAGTACTTGTATTATTACACAGATGACGTGGTTAACTTTATTGGTTACCCATTACAAGGGAAGCATGAGGAAGGAGATTTCCAGAAAGCTTTAGCCCGTGTTACTAGACAACACAGTCCCAAAGAGCTTAAAGTAATTTCTGATAGGGCACACCACATTCCTGGATATAATATTGCTCTTCAGCAAGATGAGGATAGATACTCCATTTTGGATATAAACAGCATTGTAATTAAGTCAAAGCTACGCAATATGCTAAATAGAGCCAGTAGGGAACTACAGGTACACGCCACCCGAGACTATACTATGGAACATCATAACGTGCTAATTGAGTTTTTAAATCATAAAAGCTTCCATAGAGACACTACTAACTTTTTCAATAGGATTCCAGATTATATTTCTTATTCGGAGAAGCCTTTGATATTAGAGGCTCGCTTCGGAAATAGCAAGCTACAGGGATATACCATAGTAGATTTTTCGCAAGGAAATCAATGTTTTTATTTGTTTAATTTTACTGGAGATAAAAGCAGTTATGTGCCTGGAGCTGCAGATTTGCTATTATACCACTTGATTGAGGCTGCTAAGAATAAAGGTATTAATACCGTAAATTTAGGACTGAGCATTAACACAGGAATTGAGCGCTTTAAGAGAAAATGGGGTCAAGGAAAAGATTTGCCATTCTTCTTTTGTCAGTATCAAAGGGAGCAATCAGGGTTTCAGGGGGTATTTAAAGGTATGTTCAAAAGATAAAAAACTGGATAGGGAAGTGAGGGAAGTGGTAGCATATGAATGTTTACATGTATGAGACAATTATTGGCAGAGTAGGTATTGCTGAAAAGGATGGTAAAATTGTAAATTTACATTTTGCCGGTGATGAATTGGCACGTCATGCACGGGTAATAGAAACGCCTACAATGAAAGAAGCCTCTCGCCAACTCATGAGCTACTTGGCCGGTGAGTTAAGGGAGTTTTCGCTCCCCATAGCACCAGAAGGGACAGAGTTCATGAAAGCAACCTGGTCCAGTCTATGTGAGATACCTTATGGTGAGACTAGAACGTATAAAGAAATAGCAATAAAGGTAGGATCTCCAAAGGCGTCACGAGCTGTTGGGCTTGCTAATAATCGCAATCCAATTCCCATAATAATCCCTTGTCACCGAGTAATTGGTGCGAATGGTTATCTTGTAGGGTATCGGGGAGGCCTCCAGTTGAAGAAGAGACTATTAGATTTAGAACTGAGATTTAGGAGCAGACTAGTATGAAAAAGGAGAGAAAAAACTATACGTTTTTCTACTTTATCATTGCTTTGATAGTTATAAGTTTTGTATTAAGTGATGGGTTTTCAAATCTTGTTACCAGTGCGGTATTGAAGATAGAAGCTGTTGAGTATACTCCACTATCCCCACAGATCTATATGATGAGCATTTTATTTTCCTTTTTTTTCGCCATAGCAATGCATGAATTAGGACACTTTATAAGCTTTATTAGAAATGGGATAAGGATGCGTGCTGTATTTGTATCCATGTTTCTATTTATTAAGCAAAAGGGCAGGTGGACTTTAAAGATAAAACCTAACAAGTTCACAAACTTTGGCGGGATTGCAGTACCAGAATTAAATTTTATTGAGGATGAAGAAGATTTCAAGAGGGTGCAAGATGCCTATGCTAGAGCAATTGTAGCGGGACCTTTAGCATCTATATTCACCTGGGTTAGTGCAGTTCTTTTTACAGTATTAGCAATACTGCTAGGAGTGGGCAATTACGTAGCATCGATATTGTTCACTATTACCATAGCTTTAACTATAATAACGTTACTACTTATTTTTAATAGTTTTAGTAAGAACGGAGCTGTAATTGGAGATTTCCCTGCTTCTATCTTATATAAGCATAACAGGTTTTTTGCTGCAATCCAGCTTTATCAGTATGGGGTGTTATCTTCAGACTATGATAGAGTGAGAAGAGAAAATAAATTTTTAAGAGAGCTAATATGTGATGAGCTTGAAGAAAAGTTTAAAGAAAAAGATACAACTCCTTTAACTCTTAAAATATTAGATAATTTTATCGTTGAGTATTTGTCCGGTGTCTCTAATGCAATGCCTCAAGTAGTGTGGGACTATATAGAATTCCTATTGGATAATCCAGATCGAATGAATGAAACAAGAAAGTCAGAAGTTACACTGCTTTTGCAGTTTCACATGGTAAGACTCTTATATACCAATGAAAATACAGAGAAAAAAGCAGTAGAACTTTACAAGGACTTGAAATCAGTGGTGGGGAATAGCTCTATAGAAGAGTATCTCATAAAACAAACTGAACACCTATTAGGGCTGGCACAGTACGATGAGTACTTAAAAAATGAGGAAAATATTAAAATATCAGCTGCACAAGATGTGTGGAAACATTTTGAGGGTTTTTTAGCTGATGAGATAAGATTAAATAAAAAAATTATTTAAATAATTTTATATGTGCGACAGTTATATTTATAGTATACTAATATAAAAGTCCAATACTAATGATTTATAGGGAGGAAGTAGTCTTGAAGGAACAGTATTTAGAAGAATTACAAGAAGAGTATAACAAGTACAAGAGCCAAAACTTAAAACTAGATATGTCTAGAGGCAAACCATGTTCAGATCAACTTGACCTTTCCATGGGTATGCTTGATGCGCTAAAATCTGATGACGATCTTTCTACTGCAAAAGGAGTAGATATTAGGAATTACGGTGTTCTTGACGGAATACCTGAGGCTAAGGAATTTTTTTCTCAGATGCTAGAAGTCGGTGAAGAAGAAATAATAATAGGTGGGAACTCCAGTCTCAACATGATGCACGATGCTATAGCCCGGGCTATGCTGCATGGTGTTCATGGTAGTCCGACTCCTTGGAGTAAATTACCTAAAGTGAAGTTTTTATGTCCAAGTCCAGGGTATGACAGGCATTTTGCCATATCAGAATTTTTCAATATGGAACTAATAACAGTTGAAATGACACCTGATGGGCCAGATATGGATGAAGTAGAAAAGCTTGTTAGAGATGACGAGACG
Organism: Desulfitispora alkaliphila; assembly: GCF_050433185.1. Lineage (NCBI taxonomy): Bacteria > Bacillati > Bacillota > Desulfitisporia > Desulfitisporales > Desulfitisporaceae > Desulfitispora > Desulfitispora alkaliphila. The sequence continues at coordinate 57,809 of NZ_JBNPXS010000008.1, read as the reverse complement.
ATTAAAGGAATGTGGTGCGTACCTAAGTACAGCAACCCTGACGGTGTTACATACTCAGATGAGGTTGTTGATCGACTAGCAGAAATGACTACTAAGGCGGAAGATTTTAGAATTTTTTGGGATAATGCCTATACAGTTCATCATTTAACAGATGAACCAGAACAGCTAAAAAATATTCTTGAAGCATGTAAAGCAGCTGGAAACCCGAACCGAGTATTTATTTTCGGTTCCACATCAAAAATAACCTTTCCCGGTTCAGGTGTGGCTATGATGGCTGCTAGCAAAGAGAATGTGGACTTTATAAAAAAGCAGCTTGCGTTTCAAACAATAGGGTCTGATAAGATTAACCAGATGAGGCATGTGCGCTACTTTAAAACATTTGAAAACCTAGAAGCTCATATGAAAAAGCAAGCAGCAATAATAAAGCCTAAGTTTGATATGGTGCTAAATATATTGGAAAGAGAACTTAGTGATAGAAACATTGCCACTTGGAGTAAGCCAAAGGGAGGGTACTTCATTAGTCTCAATACGTTAGATGGTTGTGCTAAGGAAGTTGTGCAAATGGCGGCAGAAGCTGGTGTAACCCTTACAGGAGCAGGAGCCACATATCCATATGGTAAGGATCCTCGGGATAGAAATATCCGCCTTGCACCCACATTTCCATCATTGGAAGAACTGGAAAAGGCAATAGAAATTTTCTGTCTATGTGTGAAGCTAGTTAGTGCTAAGAAACAATAAAGGTAATTAAAGCTAAGTTTTAGAAACAGAATAATAAAAGGCCCTTGACATAGTCAAGGGCCTTTTATTTATTTAAATTTTTGTTGTATGCTATTAGAAGTCAGTTTCTACAACTTTACAACGTTTTCAGCTTGAGGACCTCTGTTACCTTGAACAACATTAAATTCAACACGTTGTCCTTCTTCAAGAGTCTTAAAGCCTTCACCAGTGATAGCAGAGAAATGTACGAATACGTCGTCTCCACCTTCAACTTCGATAAATCCAAAACCTTTTTCTGAGTTAAACCATTTTACTGTACCTGTTTGCATGTTTTTAAAACCTCCAACATAAATTGTTTTTTAATCGTATGTGAAAAAAAAATTCACATATTATAGAGAGTTATCAATCTTAAGTGAAGCGATAACCCTTTATAATATGTGAATTATAGACTTCATCTATACGATTTAACTCATTCTACCATTACTTTTACAATCTGTCAATAGAATTGGTTAGACGATATTAAATTTTCTATGGTATAATTAAATAGATTGTTTATTTATATTATTGCATATAAACAAAGTATTTATACACGTGGGGGAAACTTTAATGAAAAAAATGTATTTTTTAAGTATGTATTTACTTTTTATTATTGTTTATTTAGGCGAATTGTTACCAATAAATGAAACCTTTTTTGTGGTACTAACATCATTAGGGATGGTTCTGCTTTTGGCTTCCACTATATCTATGACAAGGGGATTTTTGCTTTATGTTTCTATTATATCTCTCTTCTTAGGACATATAATTTTATATGCATATAATCTAGATTTCCAGATTTGGTACGAAAATATAACTAACGGAATGGGAATACCTGTATTGTTTGTAGCAGTCCCACTAGTTTCAATTCCTATAAAATATGGAAATTATTTAAATTCCCTAGAAAGCTATATTTATATCAAAAAAGATAAACCGGGAATACTGTTTTCTTTTCTAGCAGTTCTCCACGTGGCTCTTTCTATTGCTTTGAATATTGGAGCAATTAATACACTACAAGGCCTACTTGAGAAGATAAACTTGCCGAAAGAGTACCTTACTAGAATATATACTGCTGGATATGCCTCTTATGTATCCTTTTCACCTTATGATGGGGTAGTGCAAATGATGATCTTATTCGCCTCTGCAAGCTATTCGGAATACTTTTTTAGTGGCCTTGCTATGGTATTTGCAATTATATTAGTGTCTTCCTTGCTTGTTAGATTTGATAAAGAACTGCAAGTAAAGGTGGATGAACGTTTGGAAACAATTGAAAGTACAGAATCTGCCAAGAAAGTTTATGAATTGCTATTGCATATATTTATGTTAATATTTTTAGCATTTGTAGGGGATCACTTTATTCATTTTTCCAATTCACTCTATACAATTACACTGATAATAATTATTTACTCAATATTTTGGTGCTTAACTTTAAAAGTAACTAATAGCTTAAAAGAGGAATTAAAGGATTATAGCAAGAACCTATTAAACTTTAAGAGCTTTTTACCATTTATAATTGGCGCTGGATTTTTGGGATCAATGGCTTCATATACACCTTTAAAAGACTATATTGAAATAGTATTAACTGCTTTAAATGTGTTGCCATTGTATTTAATACTTCAGTTATTAATTATATTAACAATGGGATTGAGTTTGATTGGTGTTCATATGATGATAACTGTAACTGCTTTAGCGGTTAGCGTATCACCTGAAACTATCGGTTTGTCAAATAATGCCTTTGCACTTACGTTATTGACTTGTTGGTACATGGCTATGATTATTTCGCCTTTAGTTCCATTTCCGGTTGTAGTAGCTGATGTAATTGAAGATAAACCAACAAATGTTACTTTTAAATACAACCTGAAATTTGCTGCTATAATGTTATTTGTAGCTCCGATGGTTATATTATTAGTAAACTATTTTTCTTAAAATAGGAAGTGGCCTAATGGGTAAGGAGGATTTTTAATGGAGTTATTTTTGCATATTTTATGGATAACATGGATTGTGGTGTTTATACCTACGCACCTATCCCTTTCTATTTTTGTGTATCAGGATGCTCAGCGGCGCCAAGTATTTGCTTTGCGGGGGACTTCTCCAGTACTATGGTTTTGTGTATCTTTTTCCCTTCCTATTATCGGGATGTTTGTATACTGGGTAATGCATTACTCGTCACTTGCCGTCTGGAAGACAGTTCAGAAGCAGGATTATTATGACTAGGGGGGATAAATATGACGGGGAACATTCTGGGAACAGCAGTGGGGGCCATTGTATTTGCTATTATATGGTATTTAGTATTTATAAAAAAGAAAAAAGATGTGCCTAAGCAAGAGAAAGTGATGGAATTAATCATAGTAACCTCGTTATGGGCTATTTTTTTTAATACATTCCAGTACATTGTTGACTGGTTTTTAACCTAAATACCGCAAGGAAAAATTACCTTGCGGTATTTAGCCATATCCCGGATCAGGGAAATCAACGGGTAAGCAGATAACTACACCAACTTCAGGGTTTGCAGAGTCAACATGAGGGTTTAAATCAATAAGTGCTTCTAATTCTATACCAAATAGCTCTGCTATTGTGGCAAATGTATCACCCTCCTCTATCAGATAGAGGGTTGTATTTTCTGGGCATTCTGGTACAGGTGGTATGCATAAAATCTCACCTGGCACTAGGGGAACACTTGGGTCTATATGAGGATTAGCAGCTATTAATATCCGCACAGATAGCCCAAATTCATCGGCAATGGTTGCAAGAGTATCTCCTTCGTCTACTTCGAAAAAGATGCTATCAGGAGGACATTCAGGAAATGGCGGTCTGGGAGTTGGTGTGGGAACTGGTGTAGGCGTAGGTGCTGGTTTTTTAGGGATACAAATAACTTGACCTATCTGCAAGTTAAGAGGATTAACGTTGGGGTTTGCACTTTGAATTGCAGCAACAGTAGTATTAAAGCGCTGAGATAATTTAAAGAAGGTATCGCCCGGTTTAATAGTATAGGGCTGTGTTATTTCAGGACACTTATGAGACATTGGTATTCACCTCTACATAATCGCGTTAAGGCATATTGCCTTTGAATATACTATGTAGTTAATCAGCAAATGTGAATTAGGAGGAAAGCAATGACTAGTACTTTTGAGCTGCGCACAGAATATGAGCGCAGACACAAACGCTTTAAGGGCCAGAGAGAAAAACATCACAACAGGGTAAATGCAATAAGTAATTTGCGGTTAGGTGTTTTTGGGTTAGGTGCTGGAACAGCTGCATATTTATCATTTCAAGATGAGCTTTATATGAGTATAGGAGTATTGATTATAGCTCTGGCAATATTTATATACCTTGTATTTACCCATAACAAGCAAATTGAACATCGGGACAAAGCTTCTGCCCTAGAACAGATTAATGCCGATGCTTTAAAGCGTCTTGATCATGAATGGAGCAAATTCTCAGATACTGGAGCAGATTTGGTAGATGAAGAGCATCCATACAGCAGTGATTTAGATGTTGTGGGAAAAGGGTCTCTTTTTCAAATGATTACTACTGCTGTAACTCCTTTAGGGCGCAGAAGGTTAGCTGATGACTTAACTCAACAGGAAAATGATATTGAAACTATCTATTCGAGGCAGGAGGCGGTTTTAGAGTTAGCTCAAAAGCACAAGTGGAGACAGGAGTTTCAAGCCATGGGGATGTTGAGCCAAGGAGATATGGATGATCCGGAACCCTTATTAAAGTGGGGGGGAGAACGATTACCATTATATCAAAGCAAAGGATTAAAGCTTTTAATTCAGATTATGCCAGTGGTAACATTTAGTTTGGCCATTTCCTTTTTCATTTTTGGAGCAACACCTTACTATTTCTTGCTTGTTGCGGTTGCTATTCAAGCGGCTATCCTGGCTTTTAATAGTGGTGTAAGGAATCAAGTTTTGGCTACTGCTTCCAAGTTCAATAATAGCATAAAAAGCTATGAAAAAATGTTGGCTCTTTTAGAGAGAGAGAAATTTAAGTCCCCTTACTTGAAAAAGTTACAAGTTCAAATGCTGAATGAAAAGGGAGAGTTGTCGGCGAAGCAATTGCAGGAGCTAAGTAAAATAATTCAGTCCATTTCTAATCGCCAGAGCTCAATTTTTATGGTAATTAATTTACTGATATTATGGGACTATCGCTTTATGTTTGCCTTAGAGAAATGGAAGGTGAATTCAGGGCGATTATTGGAGAATTGGCTAGATGCAATAGCTCAGATTGAAGGGTTGAATAGTTTGGCTTTACTACAATACGATAACCCTGAATGGGAAATGCCAAAGCTGAACCAGGATGAGATCGGTATAGTTGCTGAAAATATGGGACATCCTTTATTGTCTAGACAGGTGCGGGTATGTAATGACTTAGAAATAAAGCCTCCAGCAGATATCCTGCTAATAACCGGATCCAATATGTCAGGGAAGAGTACTTTATTGCGTACTATAGGCATTAATCTTGTGCTAGCATACGCGGGAGCGCCTGTATGTGCGCGCAAGTTTCAATGTCCATTGCTGAATGTTTATACTTGCATGCGCGTAAGTGATAATTTAGAAGAGAGTACGTCTTCTTTTTATGCAGAATTATTGCGGATAAAGAAAATTGTAGAAGCATCTAAAAGTGAGAAAGTATTCTTTTTATTAGATGAAATCTTTAAAGGCACCAATTCCCTTGATAGACATGATGGGGCAAAGATGCTCATAAAAAAGATGAAAAAGATGGGGGCAATGGGCTTGGTATCTACTCACGATTTAGAGTTAGGACAGCTCGAGCAAGAAACCAATGGGTGTGTAATTAATTTCCATTTTCGTGAGTACTACCGAGGTGGTAAGATACAGTTTGATTATAAACTGCGGTCGGGCATCTCTACAACCAGGAATGCCATGTATTTGATTAAAATGGCTGGTATTGATTAGTATGAAATATAGCGGTTCCTCGAGGAGCCGCTATAGCTATATTACCTATTAAGTAACTTTTGGTTTTCGGAGACTGGATATCTTAGTAACATCGTAAGGAGTTTCTTGATATACATAGTAGTTTAACCAATTGGCAAATAGCAAATTGGCATGAGCCTTCCAAGTTACCAAAGGGTCTGCAGAAGGATCGTCATTAGGAAAGTAGTTTTTAGGCACAGTAATGTTTTTGCCTTGATTTATATCTCGCTCATATTCTAGTTTCAATGTCTCTGGATCATATTCCGAGTGTCCTGTTACAAATATTTGACGCCCATCTTTAGACCCCACCATATAAACTCCGGCCTCGGGAGAAACAGATAATACCTCTAATTCAGGTACTTTTTCAATGTCCTCTAGCCTCACTTCGGTATGCCTGGAGTGAGGCACATAAAAAAGATCATCAAAACCTCGAAGTAACTTAACATTTTTTTTGCAAGTTATGTGGGGAAATACACCAAATTTTTTCTCTGTTAAAGAGTGTTTAGGGATACCGTAATGATGACAAAGGCCTGCTTGAGCACCCCAGCAAATGTGGAAAGTGGACGTAACATTTTCTGTAGTCCAATCCATAATGTCTTTTAGTTCATTCCAGTAATCTACTTTATTAAAATGCAATTGCTCAACTGGCGCTCCTGTGATTATCATTCCGTCAAATTTTTCATTTTTAATATGAGAAAAAGTCTTGTAAAAAGTCTGCAAGTGCTCGGGGTGAGTATTTTTTGATGTATGGGTAGCTGGATGCAATAATACCACGTCTACTTGCAGTGGAGTGTTACCTATTAGTCGCAACAACTGAATTTCTGTAGCTATTTTTGTGGGCATAAGATTTAATATAGCTACGCGTAAAGGACGAATATCCTGGGTTTGAGCTCTGTTTTCATTCATTACGAAAATATTTTCTTGGCTTAATATTTCTGTAGCGGGTAAATTATCTGGTATTTTTACAGGCATAGAAAGCACCTCCTAAATCTATAAAATAAAAAAACTCTCCCTGAGATGAAGGAGATGTTAATTGCAATACTTTTCTCTCATCTCTAGGTTAATATAACCTACAGGAATTAGCACCTTGCACTAGTAGTGCTGGTTGCCGGGCTTCACTGGGCCAGTCCCTCCACCGCTCTTAATAAGAGATACTTATAAGAATATATTAAATTTATTTAAATTTATCACTAGTAGCAGGAGATGTCAAGGAAAAGCTGCAGAGGAATCCTAAACATTTTGTGGAAGTAAAAAATATTGGGTAATACTAAATCTTGTGAGGTGATTATATGGAATTAATTGATGCTATTCGAGCTAGAAGAAGTATCAGGAAGTTTAAAGAGGACCCGGTTCCTGATAAGCTGGTTCGCGAATTACTGGAAGCAGCAAGACTTGCTCCGTCTGGGGTGAATTTACAGCCGTGGCGTTTTGTAGTTGTAAAGAGTTCAGAGTCTAGGGCTAAGCTAGCAAAAGCCACACCCTTGTCTTTTGTAAGCAAAGCACCTGTGGTTATTGTCTGTTGTGTAGACACCCAAATCTTAACCAAGAATGCGATTATGGATAGAGCGACAGAATTGAAAGAATCGGGGGCATTTGTGGGAACTGACTTAGAAGGATTTGAACCAGAGAATTATGCAGACAAAAAGCAAAAGATGGAACAACATGCTGCTATGGCGTATATGAGTCTAAATACTGCTATTGCAATAGACCATATCACCTTGAGGGCGGAAGACTTGGGGCTAGGAAGTTGTTGGGTGATGATGTTCAGTCAGGGTAAAGTAAAGCAGGCAATTGAGCTAGAGGATAGATATCACGTTGTGGCATTGTTACCTATTGGATATCCGGATCAGCATCCTAACCAGAGGCCTAGACTGTCATTAGAGGAGATTATTATAAAAGAGGTTTAGGAGAATTCAGTTCTATACTTTTAAAGGATGCTTAGAAGTTTAAGCATCCTTTAAAAATTCGGTTATTTTGGGTTTCTGTTAAGCTTTTCTTTAATACTAGGATAAAGCTCTAAATTACTGTGAGGGAGAAACAATCCTGAAGTATATTTATTCATAAAATCCTGGTTAGCATTCATTTCAAAATAAGTAATTCTTCTGGCTATTTCTTCAAGTTCCTGGCGCTTTTGTTGAGATAACAGAGCTAATTTAGCTCCCGTCCCAGAACTATTTCCCAGCTTAACTATGCGCTCTCGTGGCAAGTCTGGGTATAAACCGATTGTAATAGCTGACTCAGTATCTAGGTAGTTACCAAAAGCTCCTGCTGTATAGAAGTGTTTGATGTCCTCCATAGGACAACCAACTGCTTCTAAGAGTACAGAAATAGAGGCGTTAACAGCTCCCTTTGTTCTTATTAAATTTTTCAAGTCCGATTGAGATATGCAGATATCCAGGCCGTTGGCACTTTCTTCAGCTGAGACAAGGGTGTAGGAATTTGTATTTTGTTTAAAATAGCCTTTACGGTCGACTATTCCGCTTAAGAGCATCTGTGCAAGACAGTCCACTAAACCTGAACCACATAATCCCTTAGGACTAATATTGTTAACTGTATTATAGGATACTTTCTTAGTCTGGGGATCAATTTGAATTTTCTCAATAGCACCTGGTTCTGCTCTCATTCCTTGCTGAACTACACCGCCTTCTAAGGCAGGACCTGCAGCTCCAGCACAGGCGACTAACCACTCTTGATTTCCTAAAATCTTTTCTCCGTTAGTACCTATGTCCACTAATAGAGATGTTTCTGGGCTCTTGTGCATACCGCTAACTAGAACTCCTGCAATTACATCGCCTCCCACGTAACTACCAATGCTGGGAACAAAATAAATTAGTCCATGGGGAAGCATATTAAGGTTTAGTTGGGATGCTGTAATTATATCTGGGGAATTTATGACAGGGATATAGGGCTCTTTACAAACTTGGGAAGCATCAAGGCCTAACAGCATATGGATCATAGTAGTGTTGCCAGCAAAAGCTGCTGCTGTGATGTCCCGAGCACTTATATTTTGTAGTTGAGCAACTTCTTCGATAAGAGAGTTTAGGGTGGCGATAATAGATTGCTGTAGTTGGTGTTTACCTTCTTCAGTATAACTGTGCTGAATTCTTGTTAAAATGTTTTCTCCATATTTCACCTGGCCATTGTAATTAGATGCAATCTGGGTAGTTTCTCCGCTGACTAAGTCTACTAAATAGGCAACAACAGTAGTGGTACCAATATCCACAGCTACCCCCCAGTTGTTAGATGTGGTATCCCCTGGTTCCACTTGAAGCAACTGATACCTACCTTTAAGCTTACCCATAGTCAATGTTACTTGCCAGTGACTCTGGCGCAGGATATTGGGCAAACTGTTTAATAAGGGGAGGGGAATTTCTAAGTTTTCGCAATGAGGGCTTAGAACTGCTCTAATGCGATCTGCATCTCCTCTGTTATCTTGCAAGCTTGGGGGAGATAAGCTTTTAAATACTTTCACAGTAAGGGGGTCTAATTCTGTGGATAGCTCCTTACCCTGGCTCAGAATATTTTTCATGACAGTCACCCTTCCTATTCTATTTCCTTTTTTGAGTATATCATAAACAGGAAGGTGTATAAAATATATAATTAGGACAAATATACTATTTTTTTTATTTATTTTAAATTTTTGCACAAGCAGGAAAAATCATTAGGTGAAGTAGAAGTAATTAAAAATTGTTTTTATGAGGTGGGGAAGCTCATGTCTAAAAAAATTGATGAGTACAAAAAACAGCTTGATTTGTTTTTGCGTGATCTAGAAAGTGATATAATAAGGCTAAGTGACAAGATACATGAAAATCCAGAATTGGGGCATCAAGAGTATTATGCTTCAAAGCTACTTGCGGATTATCTAAGTCAACAAGGCTTTGCGGTGGAGAGGAATATAGCCGGGCTGGAAACTGCCTTTTTAGCTAGGTACGCATCAGGAAGATCGCCTAGGATTGCGCTTTTAGCAGAGTATGATGCTCTACCAGAGATTGGACACGGTTGTGGACACAATTTAATTGGAGCAGCTGCTGTTGGAGCTGCAACGGCAGTAAAGATATTGTTGGATGTAACTAACATTAAGGGTCAAGTGGTTGTAATGGGTACGCCTGCAGAAGAGACTAGCGGAGGCAAGGTCACTATGGTGGAAAAGGGGTACTTCCAAGATATTGATGCAGCCATGATGTTTCATCCGGGAGATTCAACTACAGTTGAAACTAAATCATTAGCAATGGATGCCTTGGAATTTACCTTTATTGGGAAATCAGCTCATGCGGCTGTAGCTCCATACATAAGTGCTAATGCTTTAGATGCTGTTGTGAATTTTTATAACGGCGTAAACGCTATGCGACAATATCTAGAAGAGGACATGAGGGTTCACGGTGTAATTATTGACGGGGGTAATACGCCTAATGTTATACCGGATAGAGCAGTGACCAGGTGGTATATAAGAGCCGCTAATAAGCAGAAATTAAAAAGTTTAACTTCGCGCATTATAGAATGTGCTAGTGGAGCGGCTATGATGGCTGGAGCTAAAGTTAAGGTCCGGAATTACGAACTCTCATATGACGAAATGGTAACAAATAAGAGGTTAGCTGGAGCCTTCCGGCGAAATCTAAGGGAGGTTGGGAGTGATGTAGCTCCTAATCCTAGTAAAGCTAGTGGCTCAATAGATATGGGTAATGTTAGCCAGGTAGTACCGGCGATTCATCCATACCTTTCTTTTGAAATGGCTGGAGGCTGTATGGCCCACACTGAGGAATTTGCAAAAGCTTCTGGTTCGGTTTTTGGAAGCAGATTATTAATGAGAGCAGCCAAAGTAATGGCTTATACTACTATTGATTTAATGGTAGATAAAGAACTTATGAGTGGTATTAGGAGTGAATTTAAATCTAGGAGGGATTAGTGATTAGTGAATATAACTAAGTTTGTAACGCCGGAGATTATTTTCGGTGATAAATCACTTAGCCAAATAGGAGAAAGTGCTGCTAGACTAGGGGCTACTAAGTTATTTATAGTGAGTGATGAAGGAGTAATAGAGGCTGGATGGATTGATAAAGCACTCCCATTTTTAAAAGAACAGGGTTTGAGCTATGAAGTGTGGCATCAAGTAACAACAAACCCTAAAGATTATGAAGTAGAGCAGGGGCGAGATTACTACTTAGAAGTGGGTTGCGATGCTATTCTAGCTATAGGTGGAGGTAGTCCAATTGATTCGGCAAAGGCGGTGGCAGTATTAACTTCCAATGGTGGCAGAATAAAAGATTATGAAGGTGTAAATAAAATAAAAAAGCCTTTGCCTCCCATGGTCACAGTACCATCAACTGCGGGTTCGGGATCTGAGGTATCTCAATTCTCTGTAATTGTTGATACTAATAGGAAGAGTAAAATGGCTATGATTTCAAAATCCTTGGTTCCTGATATTGCCATAGTAGATCCAGTGTTACTATCAACAAAGGATAGCCAGCTAACTGCAGCCACAGGTATGGATGCGCTAACCCATGCTATAGAAGCTTATGTTTCAGTTGCCAGTACGCCCTTATCCGATATCCACGCATTGAATGCTATTAAACTTATTGCAAAAAATTTAAGAGAATCAGTTGCCAGTCGCACTAATGAAGAAGCAAAGAGAGCAATGGCGATGGCTAGCATGCAAGCGGGAATAGCTTTCTCAAACGCTATTTTAGGTTTAGTACATGCCATGGCTCACCAATTAGGAGGCGTATTAGATATGGCTCATGGTGAAGCAAATGCTATTTTGTTACCCTATGTTATGGAATATAATATGATTGCCTCTATGGACAAGTTTGCTGAAATAGCACTTGCCTTTGATCAACCTTTCCAAGGAAGATCACAACGAGACTTGGCTATGAGTGCTGTTGAAGCAGTTAAAGAATTGGCTTCAGATATAGATATACCCACCAATCTTTCCCGGGTGGGCTTAAAGAAGGATATAATTGAAGAGTTAAGCCAAGAAGCAATAAAAGATGCCTGTTTGATAACTAATCCTCGGGATGCAGGTGTGGAGGATATAAAGAAGTTGTTTTATCGAGCATTGTAAGCATTAACTGTGGAGGGAAAGCAAGATGTATGATCAAAAAAAGAACTTAATCGAAGACCTTACAGGTATAAAGTCATCCAAAAAAAATTATTATATTGAGTTAAAAAAGAAAAACTTGCAGACCCAAAAGCAAAATACTCAGCTTGAAATAATTAATAAACTTGCAAAGAGCATAAACGTTAATACTTCAATACAGGAGATGATGGAAAGTGTAGCTGAAAAGCTGAGACAAGTATTGAGTTTTGAATTTATGGAATTAAATCTATTAGAAGGTGAAGATTTAAATACAAGAGTATCCTTACCTGAAAAGGATGTAGGAGGCCTAGAGTGTACTCGGTGCAGTGTAGAGGATAGGAACTCCTTGTTTTGGAAGTCAGTTGCTGAGAAGAGAAGTTTTTTGCGAACTAAATTTTCTGTGAAAAACCATGAATACTGCGAAGAACAAGTTTTGGCTCAGTTGGGAATTAGAGCACTGATAGTGGTCCCTCTGGTGACCAAAGAAAAGGTGATTGGAGTTCTAACTATCTGTAGCGGTCATGAGGAAGGTTTTACTAAATTAGATTTGGTATTTGGTGAACAGTTAGCCGATCAACTGGCAGTTTGTATCGAAAATGCTCAGTTATACGATGAGTTGAAGAAAAAACTGGCCATAGAAGCTCAGGTAAGACAATCTGCTAAGCTGGCTGCAATTGGTGAAATGGCGGCTGGGATAGCTCATGAGTTAAACAGTCCACTTACTGCTATCTTAGGTGATGCTCAGTTACTAAAGCGAAAAGCCAAATCGGAAAACAATATAGAATTCAAGTTGGCAACGGATATTGTAAATTCAGGAATAAGGTGCAAAAAAATTATTGAAGGTTTATTGACTTTTTCAAGGCAAGATCAGCAACCCTTTACAATGGTTCATATGAATATTATTGTAGATCGGGCATTGAATCTAATTAGATACCAAGTTGATTCCAATAATGTTAGGCTGCTAGTCGAGTTAGATAAAGAGCTTCCTCGAATAGAAGGGAGCAGTCAGCAGTTAGAGCAAGTATTGATAAATTTGATATTAAATGCCAAGGATGCAGTTAGTCATAGGCAAGGTGGGGAAATAAGGCTTCGAACTGGGATGAAGCACCACGCTTCTATGGGGAAATGTGTAACTACATCAGTGACGGATAATGGCATTGGCATAAGTGAAGAATTGCTGACAGATATATTTAACCCTTTCTATACAACAAAACCTCCTGGGCAAGGAACTGGTTTAGGATTGTCTGTGACTATGGGAATTATAGAAGCTCACGGAGGTAAAATTCATGTGGAAAGTAAAGAGGGGGAGGGTAGCACATTTATAGTTTACATTCCTGTCAAAGAGGGAGGGGAAAGCTATGGCCAGGCCTAGAGTTCTAGTTGTAGATGATGAGCCGGAAGTACTAAAATTTTTTTCCTATTTACTGGAGGAGAGTAACTACAGGTTGCAGGTGGCCTCATCGGGAAATAAAGCAAAAAGCCTTTTAGATAAAAACACCTTTGATTTGGCCCTGTTAGACCTGAAGCTTCCCGACTGTAGTGGACTGGATATTTTGGAATATATCAAGCAAGGGAACAGCAATTGTGAGGTCATAATAATGACCGGTTATAGTACCATTAAGTCAGCTGTTAAGGCCATTCAATTGGGTGCTTTAGATTATGTCAATAAGCCCTTTGAAGATATTGAGCAATTAGAAAAGCTTATTGAGAAGGCTATTCAAAGAAGCCATAGGGATCGACTTTTGGAAGAGAATTATCAAGATGTGTGTAAAGAATTAGGAATAGTAGTGGGCAATAATGCTAATTTTAGGGAGTTACTGAAGCTAGCCGTGAAAATAGCAACCAAAGATCTTTCGGTGCTTATAACAGGAGAAACAGGGACAGGCAAAGATCTATTAGCGCGTTTTGTACACCAATGTAGTAGTAGGCGCAATGGTCCTTTTTTTGCATTAAATTGCGGTGCTGTTGTAGATACATTGTTAGAAAGTGAATTGTTTGGCTATGAGAAAGGAGCTTTTACCGGTGCAGATCAGCGCAGGCAAGGTTTTTTTCAGTTAGCCCATAGTGGTACTTTATTTTTAGATGAAATCGGTGAGGCTAGTCAGGCAATACAGGTAAAGCTATTGCGTATTCTTGAGTCTGGAGAATTTATTCCAGTAGGCGGTAGAGAGAAGTTATACTCAGATGTAAGAATTATCGCAGCTACAAATGTTGATTTAGAAACTGCTGTAGCCCAGGATAAGTTTAGGCAGGATCTATACTTTAGGCTTGACGTAGTGAGATTACACATTCCCCCCTTGAGAGAGCGAAAAGAGGATATACCGGACTTAGCACATCACATATTGCAAACAAAAGTCAAAAACAAGGGAATAGATGTGAAAGGTTTTGCTCTAAAAACAATGGAAAGCCTAAAGGATTATCATTGGCCTGGCAATATCCGTGAGTTAATTAATGTGGTTGAACAATCAGCAGTGGTGGCAGAAGGAAGCTTAATATTGCCAAAACACCTGCCTAAAAAAATAGTAAGGGACTATGCATATGGGGAAAGCACAAATGATAATAGTGCTATAGAGTTAGCTACTAAACCCATTACATTAGCAGAAATGGAGCGACAGTTAATAATTAGTACTTTGGAGCGCTGTAGAGGTAATATTACAAATGCAGCGAAAGATTTAGGTATAGGGAGAAATACCCTCTATAGAAAAATGAGTAAATTGAATATTAATGAAAGTTAGTATGAGTATTAATTGTTCATAATTGGAGCAGTTGGTCCGAATTTGTAGGACAACTGTTCTTTTTTTGAACAATTATTTTAGTTTATTCAAAATATTCAGTAGTGCTCTAATTTTAACTTATTAAATTCCCTTTGATATTATGGGTTTTAGCCAGTTTGACTGAAAGTTGGCATATTTATTGCTTATATATAGTTGTTGTAAGTAAAATCAAAAGGAGGAATGACAAATGACTATGGAACAAGTGTATGGTTTCTTTATGCCTAATGTTAACTTAATGGGAGCTGGAGCTGTAAAGCAGGTGGGAGAGCAGGTAAAGGGAATAGGTGGGAAGAAGGCATTAATTGTAACTGATGCAGTGTTAAATAAAATGGGTATGGCTGACGAAATAAAGGCTATTCTTGAAGAAGCAAACATAGAAGTAGTGGTATTTGATGGAGCAGAGCCTAACCCTACAGATAAAAATGTAGAAGCAGGACTAAAAGCTTTTCAAGAAAATGGCTGCGATATTATTGTTTCCCTAGGCGGGGGATCTGCCCACGATTGTGCCAAGGGAATTGGAATTGTAGCAGGTAATGGCGGCAATATCAGAGATTATGAAGGTGTTGATAAGTCTACAAAGCCCATGGCACCTCTAGTGGCAATTAATACAACTGCCGGTACTGCTAGTGAGATGACTCGCTTTTGTATTATTACAGACACAGATAGACATATCAAAATGGCAATAGTCGATTGGAGATGTACTCCAAATGTTTCCATAAATGATCCCATTCTAATGATGAAAAAGCCCTCGGCACTTACAGCGGCTACAGGCATGGATGCGTTAACTCATGCTATAGAAGCATATGTATCTACAGCGGCAACTCCGGTAACTGATTCCGCAGCACTTATGGCCATAAAGTTAATTTCAGAAAACCTCCGCAAAGCAGTAGCCAATGGAGATGACTTTGAGGCTAGGGATAAAATGGCTTACGCGCAGTTTTTGGGTGGAATGGCGTTCAACAATGCCAGTCTAGGGTATGTACACGCTATGGCACACCAGCTCGGTGGATTCTATAATTTACCTCACGGTGTTTGCAATGCAATTCTCCTTCCCCACGTGGAAAGATTTAATCTAATAAGTAATCCAGAGCGATTTGTAGAAATAGCTAAAGCCTTTGGTGAGAACGTTGAAGGTCTATCGGTGAGAGATGCGGCAGATGTAGCGTTAGAAGCTATTGTTAAGCTCTCAGAGGATATTGGCATTCCAGCAGGGCTTGCAGAGTTGGATGTGAAAGAGAAAGACTTAAAGGTAATGGCTGAAAATGCAATGAAGGACGCATGCAGCTTGACTAACCCAAGAAAAGCAACACTAGAAGATGTTATTCAAATTTTCAAAAATTCCATGTAATATATTAACGTTTTTAGAAATATCTATTGAACTGGGAAGCACAAACTCTTATAATTATAATTGGACGTACTAATTTTTTTAAGGGGGTAAGTGAATGAAGTTTGTGAGAGTGAATATGAGTATTCTAGATGTAAATATTGGTGATGTGCCACAGGCTTATCAGGCCTTTGGAGGAAGGGCAATGACTTCATCTTTTATCAATGATGAGGTTAAGGCAACAGCCCACCCATTAGGAAAGAACAACAAATTGATTTTTGCTCCAGGTTTATTATCAGGAACTAGAGCACCTAGCTCTGGTAGACTTTCTGTAGGAGGCTTGGCTCCGTTAACAAAGACTATCAAGGAGAGTAACGCAGGTGGAACAGCTGCTCAAAAGCTAGCTAAACTTGGTATTCGCGGTCTTGTAATTGAAGATATTCCAGCAGGAGATGATTTTTACGTAATAGTAGTAAATAAAGATGGCGTAAAAATCGAAGTTGCGGATAAGGAACTAATAGGCCTTGGCAACTACGAAGTTGGTGACAAGCTGAGAGCCAAATACGGCGAAAAAGTTACTATAGTTTCTATTGGTCAGGCAGGAGAGTTCAGGATGTCTGCAGCAAGTATTGCCGTGTCAGATACTGAAGGGCGTCCTGCAAGACATGCAGGTCGTGGTGGCTTAGGAGCAGTAATGGGCTCTAAGAAGATTAAGGCTATGATTATTGACGATGCAGGAACAGAAGAGCTCCCATTAGCTGACCCTGAGGCGTTTAAAACAGCTAGTAAGAAATTCTCTAAAGCAATTCTAGAACACCCAGTTTCTGGTGAGGCTTTGAGAAACTATGGGACTGCAGTACTTGTAAATATTTTGAATGAGGCAGGGGGACTTCCAACTAGAAACTTTGCTACAGGACGATATGATACAGCACAAAAAATTAGCGGAGAGACCATGACTGACTTGATTAAAGAGAGAGGTGGAAAGGTTTCTCACGCATGTCACCCAGGGTGTATTATGGGTTGCTCACAGATTTTCAACAATGCTAAAGGTGAGTACTTAACAGCTGGATTTGAGTATGAGACAATATGGGCATTCGGTTCTAACTGTGAAATTGACGATTTAGATGCAATCGCAGAGATGGACAGATACTGTGATGACATTGGTGTAGATACAATAGAGATGGGTGTTACCATGGGAGTGGCTATGGAAGCCAATATTATTCCTTTTGGTGATAAGGAAGGCGTATTGAGATTATTTGAGGACATCAAGCAGGGTACACCTTTAGGTAGGCTGTTAGGTTGTGGAACAGAGGTAGTTGGTCAAGTTTATGGAGTGACAAGAGTACCAACTGTTAAGCGACAAGGTATTCCTGCCTATGACCCGAGAGCAGTTAAAGGTGTTGGTGTTACATATGCCACAACACCTATGGGTGCAGACCATACTGCGGGATACAGTGTTACTGCAAACATCCTGAAAGTTGGAGGGGAGATTGACCCACTGAAAGCTGACAATCAAGTTAAGCTTTCTCAAGATTTACAAATTGCCACTGCTGCTGTAGATGCAACTGGATTGTGCTTGTTTGTGGCCTTTGCGGTGTTGGACAATGCATCTGCTCTAGAAGCAATAGTGGAAATGTTAAATGCTCAGTATGGTTTAAGCTTAACTGGAGATGACGTAACTGAGCTAGGAAAGGCAATCTTAACTGCAGAAAAAGCGTTCAACGATAGAGCTGGGTTCACAAAAGCTCACGACAGATTGCCAGAATTCTTCCAGGAAGAGGAGCTGCTACCTCACGGTGTGAAGTTCGATGTTTCAGAGGAAGAAATGGATACTGTTAACAGATTTTAGTTTAAATAAGCAAAAAAGAGAGGTTAGCCACGTGTCTGACCTCTCTTTTTTCCCACTTATAAAGGCAAAGAGGTGAGGAAAATGGCTGTAGAGGTTAGGCTTTTTGCAACCCTAAGGGATTATTATCCACCGGATACAGTTGATGGAGTATATAAGTATAATCCCCAGGGAGAGGAAACAGTGCGAGAGTTGGCAGAGCGCTTGGAACTTCCATTTGTACAAATTCATCTAATTATGATAAATGGAATTCAAGGGAACTTAGATCATAAGATAAAAGATGGCGACAGAATTGGATTTTTTCCGCCTGTGGGAGGAGGGTAAAACCTGATTCATGGCAGAGGAGATAAGGATAAAACAGGGAGACATTATTAAAGTTGTTGAAAAGAAACCAGATGTAAAAAAAATTTACTTAGAAGTTACCAACCGCTGTAATCTCGATTGCACTACTTGTATAAGACACTCATGGAAGAATGACCAAGGTTACATGTCTGAGCAAACCTTTGCAAATTTTTTAGAACAAATTGATGAACTTCCCCAGTTGCAGACAATTCATTTTGGAGGGTTTGGAGAGCCTATGAGTCATCCGAAAATACTGGAATTTTTGGAGGCTTTGAAGAACAAGGGTTTGCGCTTAGAAATGATATCTAATGGATATCTATTAGATGAAAAAATGTGCAAGGGGTTAGCTAGGATTGGCTTAAGCCGTTTAGTGATTTCTTTAGATGGACCTGATGAGGAAGAGTACAATAAAATTCGAGTAGGCTCTGAATTTTCACAGGTTATTCAAAACATAGAAACTCTAAATCGAGTGAAGCAGGAGCAAAAGGCTACAGGCTTGGAATTGGGGATAGAATTTGTTGCTATGAAACAAAATATCCACAAATTGCCCAAGTTGTTAAAGCTAGCTGATAAACTGCGAGCAGGATTTGTTATAGTAACAAACTTGCTTCCCTACAGTGAAGATATGGTAGGGCAAGAACTCTATGATGGGGAAGAGGATGACCTAATGATTGGCCCTGGTTCATCATACTTGTTGTTTAGAGCCAAGGTACCGGAAATGAAGCTAAGAACTACTAGAAAATGTGATTTTGTAGATGACAAAACTGTAAGTATAACTTGGGAGGGTAATGTAAGCCCTTGTTATTCAGCCATGCATCACTATAGTTGCTTTGTTTACGGGCGGAAAAAAGAGGTTAAGCCCCACCACTTTGGCAATATAGATTATGAGGCATTAAAGGATATATGGATGGGTGATGAATTTCTTAAGTTCAGAACTACAGTA
The DNA here is from genome assembly GCF_050433185.1 of Desulfitispora alkaliphila. Classification (NCBI taxonomy): domain Bacteria; kingdom Bacillati; phylum Bacillota; class Desulfitisporia; order Desulfitisporales; family Desulfitisporaceae; genus Desulfitispora; species Desulfitispora alkaliphila. The sequence goes on along the minus strand of NZ_JBNPXS010000008.1, from coordinate 38,817 downwards.
AATGAGTTCCACTTTCCATCTTGTACTGACTGTAAATACTTAGATGGATGCTCTATGGTAGATGATAATCAGCTAGACTGCTGGGGAAACAGTCCCACTTGTGCAGATTGTCTGTGGTCTAGAAAATTGATTTTATGTCCTTAAGTCCAGTCTTTATGGCTGGACTCTTTTCTTGTACCCTAAAGCAATAGATGGTAAAATGTACTTTAAAAGAAGTAAAAACGAGAGGAGAAGGGAATATGAGAAGTGGCGACTTAAAAGTTCTTTTATTGATATTTGTACCAATGGCTCTAGGAATTATAGTAAGCTCTCCCTATTTTGGCTATAATTTCCCCATATTTTTGTCGGGCTTATTTTTAGCTTTTTGGTTTTGGGTTGGGATGCTTTTTGCCGATATGAGTATAGGTAAGGGAGTTAGTTACTTTCTCGGAAATAGCTTGACAGTTATCTCAGGACTTGTATATTATTGGTCATTTTTTATAGTTTCTGAAGAAGCTCGAAATATTTATCTAGCTGCTTTATCGCAATTTTATGCCATACCTACCGCGGCTATTAGTGGTCAAGTTTGGATGGTATTTAATCCAGGAGTTGTAGATAACAGATTTTTGTTAATTTCTTATGGTCTAATGTTTTTAGTTTTCACAGTTGGCTTTATTATGAAATTGAGACAAATATCAAAATAAAAATTTAAAATTTGAGGGGAAAATAAAAATAGCTCTTTAAGTGCTATTTTTTTTAATTAATTAATATTTGTTAAAATTAATTCAAGACACAATATTGTCAGTATTGATAATTTTAATATTTGTAGTACTTATCGTGTTAAGATGGACTTTGTGACAGTTCTCATGGTAAGCTTTTATTTGCAAAATAATCAGAAAAGGGGAGTAACAGAAAAATGGAGTTATTTTTATTGGCAGCAGCAGCATTTATCCCAATTGTATTCACTATTGTAATGATGACCGTATTTTCTTGGCCTGCCAAGAGAGTTATGCCAGTAGCGTGGGTTCTTGCTTGTCTTGTAGGTGCAATAGTATGGGGCATGACAACCACAAGACTAGTAGCAGCAACAGTATTTGGATTCCTTTCTGCTTTTAACATTTTAATTATTATATTTGGAGCAATTTTGATCTTAAACACTCTTAAAAAGAGTGGAGCCATGGCTACCATCAACAGAGGATTTTATGGAATTACCTCTGATAGAAGAATACAGGCTATAATTGTTGGTTGGATATTTGGTTCCTTTATCGAGGGTGCAGCAGGATTTGGTACACCAGCGGCTCTTGCGGGACCACTTTTAGTGGGATTAGGATTTCCTCCGCTAGCGGCAGTTATCTGTGCACTAATTTTTGACAGTACAGCTGTTAGTTTTGGAGCTGTGGGAACTCCTGTTGTGGGTGGTACAGCATCAGTAATGAATGCACCACAGATACTTGAAAAATTACCGGTGGATATGACTTTTGCTGAATTTATTTTTCAAGTAGGCATTTGGAGTGCAGTTCCTCACGTTATGGTGGGTACATTTATACCGTTGTTAGCAATTGGTATTTTAACTTTATTTTTTGGAGAAGAGCGTTCAATTAAACCGGCTTTAGAAGCTGCGCCCTTTGCTATTTTTAGTGGACTAGCCTTTACCATTCCATTTTTTCTTACGGCTGTTTACTTGGGGCCAGAGTTTCCATCATTAGTTGGAGCATTAATTGCATTGCCTATAATCCTATTTTCAGCTAAAAAGGGCTTCTTAGTGCCGAAGACAAAATGGGATTTCCCAGCTAGAGAAAAATGGGAAAAGACATGGGTTGGGATTGTAAAGCAGGATAAAGAAGAAGAGAGCAATATGCCATTATGGCTAGCTTGGACACCCTATATGCTTATTGCCTTAATTCTAGTGTTCACCAGAATTCCTCAGTTAGGGCTCCAGAACGTATTGACCAGCTATGTATTGGAGTGGAACAATATTTTAGGGTCTGGAATAGATTACACCTTGCAGTACTTGTATCTACCGGGAACTGTTCCCTTTACTTTAGTAGCGCTAATTACAATATTTATTCACAAAATGCCAGCAAACAAAGTGAAAGAAGCTTGGGTAGGCACATTTAGACAGCTAGTTCCAGCTACCATCGCATTAGTTTTTGCTGTTGCTATGGTTCAGGTAATGGTTCAATCTAATGTAAATATGAACAATATGGACGGTATGATGTTAACCATGTCCACGGCAACTGCAGGATTAGCAGGTGACACATGGCCGCTATTTGCACCTTTTGTAGGAGTACTTGGTGCCTTTATGTCTGGTTCTAATACAGTTTCAAATATATTATTCTCACAATTTCAATTTGGTGTGGCCGAGCAGTTAGATATATCTAAGATCATTATTTTAGGTGTACACAATGTAGGTGGTGCTATTGGAAACATGATAGCAGTACACAACGTAGTTGCTGCAAGCGCCACAGTGGGGTTAGTTGGCGTAGAAGGAACAATCATTAAAAAGAACTTTATTCCAGCTACTATATATGCTGTGGCTGTGGGTATATTTACCTTTTTTGCAGTAAATATTTATTCTGGAGTAATATTCTAAGTTGTGAAAATATCAAATAAAGAAAACAGATGATCCAAAGCTGGATTATCTGTTTTCTTTATTATTTATTATTCTTTTGTTATGTTTTCCATCTCACATGGATATCCTTCGCCGCCAGGTGTTAGCTTATTTCTGTAATCAGATATATAAGGAACCTCTTCTCTTGCCCAGTAAAGGGCCTCTTTATCAATTGCTCTGACTAGCAGCTCCTCCTTTTTGTCAGACGCCTCTGCCAAAATATCACCCAATGGACTTACCAATTTGCTTTTACCACAGCTGTTGTTGCCCACTGTATTAACTCCTAGCACGTAAACAGTATTATCTAATGCTCTAGCGGGAAGCTGAATATCCCAGCGGTGAGATGCAGCCATACTCCATACAGATGGACATACGATTAATTCAGCACCACCTAGAGTTAACAATCTCGAGGTTTCGGGAAATTCCATTTCATAGCAGATTAGCACTCCAATCTTACCGATCTTAGTGTCAAATACTGGGTAGTTGAGCTTACCTTCAGTGAATATATGTTGCTCTCGCCCCCAGAGCATACTCTTGTGAACAATACCCTGTAGTTCTCCTCTGTTGCTTATAATTGCTGCAGATACGTACAGATTGTCATCGTAGCCTTGTTCAACAAAAGGACAAACTATTGAAGCGTTGGCGCTCAATGCTGCCTCTTGAATTGAAGTGATGGTTTGACCATCTGGGGTTTCAGCTAAATGGGTAAATGCTTCTTTGGATAAATAATAGCCTGTAGTCCAAAGTTCAGGGAAGACGATTAAATCTGCCTCTTGGTAACTAGCTTGGTCAATGAGCTGAAGACCTCGCTTTAAGTTGCTTTCTATGTCGTTCATGATGGGAGTCATTTGAATAGCTGCTACTTGTAGCATATTATCTCCTCCTTTTAAATTACTTATATATATAGAGTATGACATTTTAGACAAACTTTAAAGGGGTAAACTGAAATAAAAACAAACTAAGTGTTGAATTAATATACAAACATGTGTATAATTATAAACAACATTTAAGTAGGGGGCATTAAATTATGATCAAGGTAGGAGTTGTTGGGGCTACTGGGTACACTGGAATAGAACTGATAAGAATTCTGTTACACCACTCTAATGTAGAGTTGGTGGCAGCTACATCTAGAAGTTACAGTGGTCAGAGGTTGGATCGGGTATTTCCAAGCTTATCTGGGCAAACTGATTTAGTTTGTGAACCACAAAATATAGAGGAAGTTGCTGAAAAAGCAGATGTGGTTTTTATATGCTTGCCCCATGGCCTTTCCGCAAATGTAGTTGAAGCAGTTATTTCCAAAGGAAAGTGGGCAATTGACCTTGGTGCTGATTTTAGATTAGGATCCGGGGAAATTTACAGAGAGTGGTATCAAAGTGAGCCACCTGTAAGTAATTTGCTAAAGCAGGCTGTATATGGCTTGCCAGAGTTGTATAGGGATAAAATAAAAACTGCAAAACTGATTGCCAATCCAGGGTGTTATCCTACTAGTGCTATTTTAGCTTTGGCACCAGTTGTGGAACACAATTTGATTAAAATGGATGGGCTTGTGATTGATGCCAAGTCTGGTGTATCGGGAGCTGGACGCAGCCTGAGTTTGGGAAGTCAATTTGCTGAGGTGAACGAAAGCTTTAAAGCATATAAAATAGCAAGTCATCGGCATACACCAGAAATAGAGCAGGAGTTATCAGGTCTTGCAAACAGCGAAATAAAAGTAGTGTTCACACCTCACTTAGTTCCTATGAATAGGGGAATCCTGGCTACTACATATGCTGTGTTAAACGAGAGTAGTAATATCGAGCAAATAGGCGAGGTTTTTAAGGAGTATTACAAAGAAGAAAAGTTCGTTCAAGTATTACCTGAGGGAATTAACCCTCAGACAAATTGGGTCAGTGGTACTAATAATTGCCAAATAAGTATAACTGTTGACCAGCGCACTAATAGATTAATAGTAGTGTCTGCCATTGATAATCTGATTAAAGGTGCGGCAGGGCAAGCAGTTCAAAATATGAACATTATGATGGGGTTACCAGAGGATCAAGGTTTAAATATGATTAGCAGATATTTATAGCATATAAAAGGGGGATTTAGATTCACATGAATACATCATTTAAGAAAATTCAAGGGGGAGTAACTGCACCTAATGGCTTTACTGCCACAGGTGTACACTGCGGAATAAAAAAAGAAAAACTAGACTTCGCTATAGTTTACTCTCAAGAACAAGCAGTAGCAGCAGGTGTTTACACAACTAATGCAGTACAAGCTGCCCCGATTTTGGTTACGAAAAAGAATATGAAAGAAAATAAAATGGCTCGGGCCTTTGTTATAAACGCAGGGAATGCCAATGCATGTACAGGTGAGAAGGGGTATCAGGATGCGGAGAAGATGGTTGCTTTGGCGGCAGAGAAGCTAGGTTGCGCCAAAGATGAGATAATTGTGTCATCAACTGGTGTTATTGGGGTATCTCTCCCTATGGATGCGGTAGAGCAGGGGATAGAGCAAGCTTCTGTAAACTTGTCGAAAGAGGGTAGTTGTAAGGCTGCTGAAGCTATAATGACCACAGACACTTACTCAAAAGAAATAGCTATAGAGTTTGAGTTGGGAGGGAAGCTTGTAAAGATTGGAGCCATGAGCAAGGGATCTGGTATGATCCATCCCAATATGGCCACAATGTTAGGGTTTATAACAACCGATGCAGATATAGATGCCTTTGCATTAGAGGAAGCTATTAAAGACGCTACAGGTAATTCCTTTAATATGATAACAGTAGATGGGGATACCAGTACTAATGATATGGTAGCCATAATGGCTAACGGAACTGCTAATAATGAAAAAGTAACGTTAGACTCACTTGAATACGCAAAATTCTATGAGGCTCTTGAGTACATTTGTGTAGAGATGGCTAAGCAGATTGCCCGAGATGGTGAGGGTGCCACAAAGCTACTGGAAGTAGAAGTGAAAAACGCTAAAACTAAAGAGGACGCTAAAAAAGCAGCTATGGCAGTGGTGAAATCTAGTTTAGTTAAAACAGCTATATTTGGAGAAGATGCCAATTGGGGACGGATTATATGTGCTGTAGGCTACTCGGGAGCTAAGTTTAATCCGGAAAAGGTAGATATCAGCATTGGAGATGAACCGATGGCCATAGATGGAACGGGATTAGCATTTGATGAAGATAGAGCAAAAGAGATATTAAAGGAAGACCATATCAAAGTCTTTGTGAATTTTAAGGATGGAGACCAAAAAGCTACTGCTTGGGGATGCGATTTATCCTATGACTATGTAAAAATAAACGGAAGTTATCGTACTTAATGGAGGGGATTGCCATGATTTCACCGCTACAGAAAGCTGGTATTTTAATTGAAGCTTTGCCCTATATTGAAAAATTTCAGGGCAAAACAGTAGTGATAAAATACGGTGGCAGTGCAATGACTGACTGTGAATTAAAGAGGGCAGTGATGCAAGATGTAATCTTGATGAAATTTGTAGGGATGAATCCAGTGTTAGTTCATGGAGGGGGCCCTGATATTTCAGATATGATGAAGCGTTTAAATAAAAACCCTGAATTCGTCAACGGTTTAAGAGTAACTGATAAAGAAACTATGGAAATAGTGGAAATGGTCTTAGTTGGTAAAGTAAACAAAGAAATAGTTTCCCTTTTGAACCAAAATGGGGGGAAATCCATGGGTATCTGTGGTAAGGATGGAGCCACTATCAAGGCTAGAAAGAAGGATGGGGACTTGGGTTTTGTAGGAGAAGTGGAAAAGATAGATCCTCAGCTTATAGATACAGTTATTAGGGAAGGATATATTCCGGTAATAGCACCAATAGGTGTAGGTGCTGATGGCGAAAGCTATAATATTAACGCAGATTACGTAGCTGGTGCATTGGCTCAAGCTTTAGGAGCAGATAAATTAGTATTGTTAACAGATGTAGAGGGAATTTTTTTGGATTACAATGATAAAAGCACATTAATTTCTTCTTTAGAGGTGGGCAAGGTAGGAGAATACATTCGAAAGGAAATTATTTCTGGGGGAATGATCCCTAAGGTTCAGTGTTGTGTAGAGGCCTTGGGTAAAGGAGTCAATAAAACCCACATAATTGACGGACGCATACCTCATTCCATTCTGCTTGAGATATTTACGGACGAGGGGATTGGCACAATGGTTGTGCCTTAAGAAAGGAGAATAAACTATGAGTGCAAATAGCCAACAGATTATGGATAAAGGGAAAAAGTACGTTATGAACACATATGGGAGACTACCCATGGCTATAGTTAAGGGCCAAGGATCTATACTGTGGGATGCAGAGGGGAATCAGTACCTTGATTTTGTAGGGGGGCTTGCAGTCACCTCTTTAGGACACTGCCCAGAACAAGTAACTGCTGCTATAAAAGAGCAGAGTGAAAAATTACTGCATTGTTCAAATCTATATTGGATCGAGCCCCAAGTAGACTTAGCGCAACTTCTAGTGGAAAACTCCTGTATGAATAAAGTGTTTTTTGCTAACAGTGGAGCTGAAGCCAATGAAGGTGCAATAAAATTGGCTAGAAAATATGCAAAGGAGCACTTTGACCCTGAGAAGTATGAAATTATTACCTTAGATAAATCTTTTCACGGTAGGACATTAGCAACTTTAACTGCCACAGGGCAAGAGAAGTTTCATCAGGGGTTTGAACCGTTGCCAGTGGGATTTAAGTATGCGCCTTTAAACGACTTACAAGCATTAGAGAGCCTAATATCAGATAAAACTTGTGCAGTGATGCTAGAACCCATCCAAGGAGAAGGGGGCGTAAATGTTGCTACAAAAGAATATCTAACAGGCGTAAAAAAACTTTGCCAGCAGCATGATGCCCTATTAATTTTTGATGAAGTACAAGTAGGTTTGGGGCGAACAGGTACAATGTTTGCCTATGAGCACTTTGATGTTGAACCTGATATTATGACACTTGCAAAGGCTTTAGCTGGTGGTGTCCCTATGTCGGCACTTCTGGCCAAGGACCCAGTGGCAGCAGCTTTTAAGCCAGGAGACCATGCCACAACCTTTGGGGGCAATCCTTTGGCTGCAGCAGCTGGGATAGCTGCCGTAAATGCCCTTTTAGAGGATGGAGTTTTGGAAAATGGGGCAAAAGTAGGGGAGTATATGGAGGCAAAACTAAAGCAGTTGGCGGCAGACTTTTCAATAATTGAAGAGGTGCGTGGAAAAGGCATGATTTGGGGAATCCAGTTAAGCTGTTCAGGGCAGGAGATAGTTACTGCTTGTCAAGAAAAAGGACTATTAATAAACTGTGCCGCAGGTAACGTACTTAGGTTACTGCCCGCATTAAATATCTCCAAGAGTGTTGTGGATGAAGCAGTTAACATAATGTATCAAGTTTTACTAGAAAAATTCAACTAGGGGGGGATTTGACTTGAAAGCAGTATTAGTCTTAGAAAACGGCAAGGTATTTACAGGAGAGGCCATGGGCTATGCTGGGGAGACTGCGGGAGAAGTAGTATTTAACACTGGAATGTCTGGATACCAAGAAGTAATAACTGATCCCTCCTATACCGGTCAAATAGTGGTTATGACCTATCCCTTAATAGGAAATTACGGTGTTAATGATGAGGATGTGGAGTCTGCCAAGCCTCAGATTGGGGGAATGGTAGTTAAGCATCACAGCAGTGATCCCAGTAATTGGCGAAGTCAAGATACATTGAATAATTATCTGACAAGACACAAAATTGTAGGCATTGCAGGAGTAGATACTAGAGCGTTAACTCTGGCTATTAGAAGCAGTGGTACTATGGGGGGAGTCATAACCTGTGGGGATGAGCCCTTAGAAGTTCTTGTTGAAAAAGCCAAAAAGGCAATTCTAGGTGGGCCCGAAATAGTAGCCAGTGTTACTACACCAAAGTCCTATCAGATAGCAGGAGATGGACCCAAGGTGGTAGTTTTAGACTTAGGGGTTAAACAGAATATAATTCGCCAGCTAAAGGCCTCTGGATTTGATTTGGTAATCATGCCCAGCCATACATCTGCGGAGGAAATAATGCTAGAAAAACCCGATGGATTATTTTTATCCAATGGCCCGGGAGACCCCAAGGATGTACCTGATGCTATTAAAACTGTAAAGGAACTTATGGGCAAAGTGCCCATGTTTGGTATCTGTCTAGGGCATCAGATTATGGGACTGGCATTGGGGGCTAATACTTATAAATTAAAGTTTGGTCACAGGGGTTCAAATCATCCAGTCCAGGACTTGCGTACAGGTAAGGTTTGCATAACCTCTCAAAACCACGGTTATGCAGTAGACTGGAGCAGTATCCAGGGAACAGAGGTTGTGGTTACACACAAGAACTTAAATGACGATACAGTTGAGGGAATAGTCCACCGGGGTTATAAAGCTTTTTCTGTACAATATCATCCTGAAGCATATCCAGGACCGGAGGATTCTAGATATCTCTTTGATGAGTTCCTTGATTTGATGAAATAGTTATTAAAGTTTAGGGGGATAAGAGATGCCGAAAAAAGAACACTTAAAGAAAGTGCTGGTTATAGGTTCGGGACCAATTGTTATAGGTCAAGCTGCTGAGTTTGACTACGCAGGTACTCAGGCGTGTAAAGCCCTGAGAGAGGAAGGCGTCAAAGTTGTTCTTGTAAACAGCAACCCTGCTACTATAATGACTGATGCAGATGTGGCAGATGCGGTATACATTGAGCCGTTAAACGTGAAAACTCTAGAACGTGTAATTGCCAAGGAGCACCCGGACGGAATTCTAGCTAGTTTAGGTGGGCAAACAGGCCTTAACCTAGCCATAAAGCTAGTAGAAGAAGGTGTTTTAGAAAAATACAATGTAGAACTCTTAGGTACTTCTGTGGACGCAATCAAGAAGGCTGAAGATAGAGAGTTGTTTCGTCAAACTATGCTGGACCTAGGAGAGCCCATACCAGAATCAGCAATTATTAGTGATGTAGAAAGCGCCCTCCAATTTGCCCGAAAGACTGGGTATCCCCTTATTATTCGACCAGCTTATACCCTAGGGGGAACAGGTGGGGGAATTGCAACTGACGAGGCTAGCCTCAGAGAGGTAGTAGGTAAAGGAATTAAGGCAAGTATTATTGGTCAAGTATTACTGGAGCAAAGTGTGGCAGGTTGGAAGGAAGTAGAATATGAGGTTATGCGGGATTCAGCGGATACTTGTATAACAATATGTAATATGGAAAACTTTGATCCGGTTGGAATCCACACAGGGGACAGCATAGTGGTGGCTCCCACTCAAACCTTAAGTGATAAGGAATGCCAAATGCTCAGAAATGCTTCCTTGCGCATTATTAGAGAGCTTAAGGTTGAGGGAGGCTGTAATATTCAGTTTGCCTTAAATCCAAAGAGCATGGAGTATATAGTAATTGAAGTTAATCCTCGAGTTAGCAGATCTAGTGCGTTGGCGTCAAAGGCTACAGGATACCCTATAGCTAAGATGGCAGGAAAGATAGCCATTGGGTTGACGCTAAGTGAAATAAAAAATCCTATAACTGAGAAAACAAGTGCTGCAGCTGAGCCCACAATAGATTATATCGTTGTCAAAGCTCCACGCTGGCCTTTTGATAAATTTGCAACTGCAGATAGATTCTTGGGAACTCAAATGAAGGCTACTGGAGAAGTGATGGCTATTGATCGGAGTTTTGAGGGTGGTTTGATGAAAGCTATCCGATCATTAGAAATTGGAGCTTATGGCTTGAAAACCTTTGATTCAACTCATTGGACAGAGATGGAATTGGAGTATAAACTTGAATTTGCTGATGATGAGAGAATATTTTGCATTGCAGAGGCCTTTAGGCGCCAGTGGACTGTGCAAGAGATTGCCCAGTTGACGAAGATTGATCGATGGTTCTTGATGAAAATTCAGAACTTAGTCCAGATGGAAGTAGAATTAGCTAGGGAGGAAATGAGCAGAGAATTGCTAAAGAGAGCCAAGGAGTTAGGCTTCTCTGACAAGCAAATAGCTAATATTAAAGGGGTTAAAGCCAGGGATGTGAGAAACTGGAGATTAGAAATGGGTGTTACCCCTGTATATAAAGTAGTAGATACATGTGCAGGTGAATTTGAAGCAGTCACTCCTTATTATTATTCTTGCTATGACCAAAGTACAGAAAGCCTTATCTCGCATAACAGAAAAGTATTAGTACTTGGTTCTGGCCCGATTAGAATAGGGCAGGGAATAGAATTTGACTACTGCTCTGTTCATAGTGCGTGGGCCTTGAAGAGTGCGGGGGTTGAATCAATTGTGGTCAATAACAATCCGGAAACTGTGAGTACTGACTTTGACACTTCAGATAAATTATACTTTGAGCCACTAGTATTAGAAGATGTTCTCAATATTGTGGATGTGGAGAAACCCATGGGAGTGATAATTCAGTTTGGTGGTCAGACTGCCATTAACTTGGCAGCAGGCTTGCGCGAGTATGGAGTGCCAATCCTGGGTACTAGTGTAGACAGCATAGATCGGGCAGAGGACAGAAAAAGGTTTGAAAAGATGCTAGGGGAACTAGGAATACCTCAATCTGAGGGGAGAACTGCTACAAAGACAGAGGAAGCCATTGCAATTGCAGAAGAATTAGGTTACCCAGTCCTAGTACGACCCTCTTATGTAATTGGTGGGAGAGCCATGGAGGTGGTCTCTGATAAAGGTGATATGGAGAATTATATCTCAAATGCAGTAAAGGTATCTCCTAAACACCCTGTGTTGATAGATAAGTATATCCGAGGTAAAGAGGTTGAAGTGGATGCTATTTCTGATGGGGATAAAATCCTTATCCCGGGAATTATGGAGCACATAGAAAGAGCAGGTGTCCACTCTGGAGACAGTATGGCGGTTTATCCGCCTCAAGGTTTAACTATGGATGAACAAGAACTAATAGTGGACTATACCAAGAAGATAGCATTGGCTTTGGAAGTGCGTGGGATTCTCAATATTCAGTTTGTAGTTGAAAAAGGAAGCGTTTATATAATTGAAGTCAACCCAAGAGCTTCTAGAACGGTGCCGATTATAAGCAAAGTTACCGGAATTCCTATGGTGAAGGTGGCAACTAATATTTTGCTAGGAGCCACATTAAAAGATCAGGGTTATTCGGAAGGGCTATACCCAGAAATACCGTTTATTGCAGTTAAGGCACCTGTATTTTCTTTTGAGAAGTTAGGACAGGTGGACATATCCTTGGGTCCTGAGATGAAATCAACGGGAGAAGTGATGGGGTTAGATATAAGCTTTGGCAATGCGCTACTTAAAGCCATGGTGGCAGGAGGAACTGAAATAGCAACTAGTGGGAAGATACTAGTTTCCATGGCTGATAAGGATAAAGAAGAAGTGGTGCCCTTAATAAATGAATTTGTCCAGATGGGCTTTACAATAATGGCCACACCTGAAACAGCTAATTATATGAAAGCTCGCGGTGTGGAGGTAAGTAAAACAGTAGGGGACGATAAGGGGATAGAGGAGATAATTCAACTTATCAAAGAGGGAGAAGTAAATCTAGTTCTCAATACCCCGACTAAAGGCAAACTCCCTGAACGAATGGGCTTTAAGCTACGAAGAGCAGCAGCCGATTACAATGTACCCTGTTTGACTTCTCTTGATACTGCAAAAGCACTGCTCAAGGTATTAAAGGGGGAAGAGCGGGAAACTCAGTGCAATTCATTACAATATTATTTAACTAAATAGTAGGGTTTAAAAGACTGCCTTTCAAAAAAGGCAGTCTTTTCATAGTGAAAAAATATAGACCTCTTAAAGCTTCAAGTGTTATAATGTTAGTTATGCATTAAAATAATTGGAGATGAAGCATAATGACATTTAACAGATATTTACCTCAGATTGCGTGTTTAGCAGTTTCCTTAATCTTTGGGTTTTCCTTTATGTTTACTAAGGGAACCCTTGAGGTTCTAAATCCATTTCAGCTTTTGGGTTTTAGGTTTATAACTGCAGCCTTATTTTTAACAGGATTGAAGTACACAGGTGTGCTGAAAATTGACCTAAAGGGAAAACCTATAAAAAAATTGGGATTATTAGTTATGTTCCAGCCATTTCTATACTTTACAGCGGAGACAGTGGGAGTTAAGCTAACCTCTTCAAGTGAAGCAGGGATGATGCTAGCAGTGATACCAGTTGCAGTAGTTATATTTGGAGCTATTTTTCTAAAAGAATATCCTACTAAAGTTCAAGTGATGTTTACAGCTATGTCGGTAACAGGGGTTATTTTGATTGTGGTTATGCAAGGCGCCCAAACTGGCGGAAGTCACTTTATGGGCATAATGATATTATTAATAGCAGTTTTAGCTGGCGCAGCCTTTAATATTTTGTCCAGACATAACTCTAAAGAATTTAAGCCAATGGAAATCACATTTGTAATGATGTGGTTTGGAGCTATAATGTTTAACGCGATAGGAATAGGTCAAGCTATTATTGGGGGTGCTGATCTAACTGAATACTTTAAAGCCATTTTCCAACCCCAAGCGTATACTGGGATTTTGTATTTAGGAATTTTGTCTTCGGGTATAGCTTTCTTCCTGTTAAATTATTCTTTATCCAGGATTCAAGCAGTTCAATCATCAGTATTCTTAAATCTTACTACTATTGTAGCTATATTAGCTGGAGTGGTGATTCTAAGCGAACCATTTTATTGGTTTCACGGCATGGGAGGAATGCTAATAATTATGGGTGTCTGGGGTACTAACTATTTTTCAGAAGAAGTGCAAGCTACAGTTGAAGTACCTGTTGCCCTAGAGAAAGGAAGATAGATTTGAGTACAGTGAATAACAAAGAACAAAGGTATTACAAATATTCCAGATACCTAAGGGAGAAGTATGGAGAAAAAGTATATAAAATATCAATTAATTTGCCCCTAACCTGCCCTAATAGGGATGGGTCTGTGGGCACTGGTGGCTGTACCTTTTGTGGAGATGAAGGAGCTGGGTTTGAGAAACTTGATTTGGGTACACCTGTAAAAGAACAGCTAGCTATTAATAGAGAGGCTGTAGCAAAAAAGTATAACGCTAAAAAATTCATAGCATACTTCCAAAATTACACAAATACCTATTTGCCATTAAAGCAGTTTAAGGAAGTTATGAGAGACGTATGTGAGTCAAATGTAGTGGAAATAGCGATTTCTACAAGGCCTGACTGTGTTAATAATAAGTACTTGGATTTTCTTGAAGAGTTGTCTCAAGAGCATAACATTAATATTTCCATTGAAATGGGCTTACAGACAGTTAACTATCACACATTGACCAATGTGAATAGAGGTCATACACTTGCAGAATTTATTGATGCAGCTTTAGCCTGCAGGCAAAGGGGTTTTTCTACCTGTGCCCACTTAATCCTAAACCTTCCTGGGGACAACCTGCTAGATACTGTAGAGACTGCCAAGCTCATGTCGGCATTGAGGATTACTCAGGTTAAGCTCCACTCCTTGTACATAGTTAAGGGAACACCTTTAGAAGAAGCCTATAATCGTGGGGATCTAAAGTTAATATCTCGCCATGAGTACATTGAGCGGGTAATAACCTTTCTAGAGTATTTAGATCCGCAAATAGCAGTTCAACGGCTTGTAGGTAGAGCTCCAGAGGAAAGCACAGTTTTTTCAAACTGGAGTACTAGTGGCTGGAAAATAATTTCACTAATTGAGCAGGAGCTTTTTCAAAGGGATACCTATCAAGGTAAGAAATGCAACTATTTAAATGGAGCAGGGTTAAAGTGGAAGGACTAGAAATGTTTTTATAGAATATAATATTATATAAATAAGAAGAGAATAATGCATTAAACGGAGGGATGAAATATGGATGAGATTTTTAAAAAGATAAAGACAATAGCTGTGGTAGGCTTATCAGACAAGCCAGAGCGGCCTAGCTATCAAGTGGCAAGGTACATGCAAGAGAAGGGGTTTAACATTATCCCTGTAAACCCTAGAGTTGATGTAGTTCTAGGAAAAAAGGCTTATCCCGACTTGGCGCAGATTCCAGACAATGTTCAAGTTGATATGGTAAATGTATTTAGAAAGTCGGAAGATGTGCCTCCCATAGCTGAAGAGGCAGTTGCGCGCAAGGCGAAAGTTCTGTGGATGCAAGAGGGAGTAGTAAGCCAAGAAGCTGCACAGATAGCTGAACAGGCTGGGCTTCAAGTAGTTATGGATAAGTGTGTAAAAAAGGAATATCGATAAAATCCCAGCTAAAAGTACTTTGACCTCTAGGAAGAGGTCATTTTTTATTGTGTTTTTATGCAACATAGTGTATAATTATACTTAAATTAAAGGAGGTGCGTTCCATGCAAGAAAACATAAATTTAAAAGGTAAAGACTTTTTATCCCTAAAAGATTACTCCAAGGGTGAAATAAATTACTTATTGAGCTTTGCAGCTAACTTAAAGGATAAGCAAAAGCGCGGAGAAAAGCATAATTTGCTACAGGGAAAGTCACTGGGAATGATATTTGAAAAGCCTTCTACTAGAACTAGAATGTCCTTTGAAGTGGGTATATACCAATTGGGGGGACAGGCGTTATTTCTGAGCAGTAGAGACTTGCAGATTGGGAGAGGAGAACCTATTTGCGATACAGCTAGGGTCTTTTCAAGATATGTTGACGGAATCATGATTAGAACTTTTAGTCACGCTGATGTGGAAGAATTAGCTCATTATGCAACTATTCCGGTTATTAATGGTTTAACAGATTTACTACATCCATGTCAGGTGTTGGCGGATTTATTGACTATAAAAGAGTATAAAGGAAAACTAGAAGGTCAGAAGCTAGTCTATATTGGTGATGGCAATAATATGGCCCATTCTCTCATGTACGGTGGGGCAAAAATGGGCATGAATGTGGTTATTGCGGCTCCAGAAGCATATTTTCCCGATGAAAAAATAACAGCAGAGGCTAAGAGCATTGCCGCTGAAAATGGTGGCACAATAGAATTAATATCCAATCCAAAAGAAGCAGCGGAAGATGCGGATGTATTATATACAGATGTATGGGCTAGTATGGGGCAGGAAAGTGAGCAAGAAGAGAGAATGGAAAAATTCCTTACGTATCAAGTGAATAATGAACTGATGGCATGTGCAAAGAAAGATGCTATTGTACTTCACTGCTTGCCTGCTCACCGAGGTGAAGAGATAACTGCTGAGGTTTTAGAGAAATATCAAAATGTTATATTTGATGAAGCAGAGAATAGACTACATGCACAAAAGGCGATTATGGCTGCAATAATGTAAAAAATAATTCTAGCATATTAGGGCGGACTAGACACGTCAATTATTATACCTTGGTTAAGATATGCAAGAAGATAAAGAGCCTTTATTTGATTCCGTTGACACGGTGAAAAAAGCACTTGTGGTATTTACCCCTATGATTAGCACTCTCAAAGTAAATGGTGATAACATGGAGAGAGGGGCTAAAGGCGGGTTTACTAATGCTACTGACGTGGCTGATTACCTTGTTAAAAAGGGCTTGACCTTTAGAGAAGCTCATGAGATAGTAGGGAAGATGGTAGCCTGTTGTTTGCACAAAGGAGTGGGCTTGGACGACTTGACCATGGCGGAATACAAGCTTCATTCAGAGGCGTTTAAAGAGGATGTGTTTCGTACCATTACCTTAGAGACTTGTGTCAATGAAAGAAGGGTAACTGGTGGCCCAGCAGAAGAAGCTGTTGCAGAGGCGATAGCATTAATGGCGAAAAAGGTTGAGCAGAAACAACCTAGCAGTTCATTGTAAGCATGGATGGAGGTGAGTCATATGAGTAGCGAAAAGCGACTTACAGAAATGGTTCAATGCTCAGGGTGAGCGGCGAAAATAAGTCCGGCGGACTTACAACAAGTATTAACGCAGATTCCCACTTTTGATGATCCTAATATTCTAGTGGGAACGAGTACTGCAGACGATGCTGGGGTTTACAAAATTAATGAAGACTTGGCATTGGTGCAGACAGTAGATTATTTTACACCTGTGGTAGATGATCCGTTTGTATTTGGTCAAATCACAGCTGCAAATGCCTTGAGCGATATATATGCCATGGGTGCAGTCCCAGCTACTGTGCTCAATATAGTAGCCTTCCCCACAAAATCAGTTCCCATGGAAAAGTTAGCTCAAATTCTAGCAGGTGGAGCTGACAAAGTTAAGGAAGCGGGAGCTGTTATTATTGGTGGACATTCTATCAGTGACCAAGAGCCTAAGTACGGTATGGCAGTGACCGCATTTATCCACCCGGATAAGGTTATTACAAATGCGGGAGCTAATGTAGGCGACAAGCTGATACTGACTAAGCCATTAGGGTTAGGCATAATAGCTACGGCAATTAAAAGGGGCAAGGCTAGTGAGGAGTTAAGTGCAGAAGCTGTCAGAGTAATGACAGAACTGAACCGATTATCTTCCCAAGTCATGGTGGAAGTGGGGGTTAATTCTTGTACAGATATTACTGGTTTTGGTCTTTTGGGGCACTTATGGGAAATGACCAGAGCTAGTGGGGTTAAAGCTAATATATATCCAGAAAAAATCCCAGTAATTGAGGGGACAAGAGAGCTCCTGCAACAGGGAGTTTGCCCTGGAGGGACAAAGAAAAACCTTTCCTATGTAGAACAGGCGGTTGTTAACCCAGGACAATGGGAAGAAGGGGAGAGACTTCTTCTAGCTGATGCTCAAACATCTGGTGGATTATTAATTTCTGTTCCCTCTGAGAAAAGCGGAGAATTAATGGAGAAGCTCACAGATAAAGGTAGTAAAGCAGCGATTATTGGTGAAATAAGTGAAAAGGGTAAAGGAGAAATTACTCTTAAAAAATAGGACGTAAAGGCGTCCTATTTTTTTATGCTCTTGAATAGGGAATTGACTTTTGCTTAACACTAATTATTAGATTCAAACTGCTTAAATTAGATTAACAATTTAAATAATGGAGGTTTTCAGATATGAAGAAAGATATAATTATATTTGGCGCAATGGCAGGTATGATTGGGAATGTAGCTAAGTTGGTAGTGGCTTTTATTCTCTATTATTTAGGGCTAATAAACAAAACATATATTCACATTGCTGGGGGATATTTTGAAAGCAAGGGGTTGGAAAATTTTTTAGTCTTATTAAATGCTGTAATTAATGATTTTTTTTATGCAGCTTTTTTAGGAGTACTTATATATTTAGTTTTAAAGCTAACTGATATGAAATACATTAAAATAAAGGGATTGCTTTTTGGTGGTTTTATTCACCTTATTAATAATGGGATACTTATATTTGGAGATTTAAACAAGATATCAATAGATGAGCAAACCAGCTTTTTGTTACTGGTTCCAACACTCATTTTTGGACTGTCGGTCTGTTGGTTTATAGAAAAAAATACCTATAGTTAGGAGG
This sequence comes from Desulfitispora alkaliphila, assembly GCF_050433185.1. Lineage (NCBI taxonomy): Bacteria > Bacillati > Bacillota > Desulfitisporia > Desulfitisporales > Desulfitisporaceae > Desulfitispora > Desulfitispora alkaliphila. Next base: position 20,870 of record NZ_JBNPXS010000008.1, on the reverse strand, counting down.
AATATCGCTAAAGAAATAGAATTAATATGAATATTAAGACATTTAAAAAATGGGGGGTATGTAAAGTGGAAGTGCGTGAACTTTACTGGAACATTGATGGCGATTATCTGTTGTATGTTTTTATGATAATAGCCATGGGGGTCTTTGCCTACGGTGTTTATCAAAAGTGGAATTTCTGGAAAATAGGGAGAGAGGAAGACCGCTTCGACCGAATGGGGGAAAGGTTGAAGGTAGTACTAGTAAACGCTTTAGGTCACAAGAAAATTTTAAGAGATGGTTTTCCGGGGTTAATGCACGCAATGATTTTCTATGGCTTTGCAATTTTATTTATAGGAACCCTATTAGTAATGTTGCAAAAGTACTTAGGTATACAAATTATGCAAACTCAGTTTTTCTTGGGGTACTCACTATTAATGGATCTGTTCGGTTTGTTGGCAATTATAGGAGTGCTGATGGCCTTATATCGCAGGTACATAGTGAAGCCCGATAGACTAGACAATAAACCTGATGACCTTTGGGGGCTGTTGCTAATCTTAGCAGTCTTAGTAACTGGCTTCGGGATAGAAGGTGCTCGATTAGCTGCAAATCCTGTAGACTGGATAGCTTGGACTCCTGTGGGAATGGTAGTAGCGGGAATGCTAGGAGGTATGATGGGAACTGAAGCATTATTGTCACTACATAAAACCCTCTGGTGGACCCATATGATATTAGCTTTCGGATTTATTGCTTATTTACCCTACTCTAAACTACTTCACATAATAACATCTACAGCAAATCAATATTTCACAAACTTAGAAAATGACAGAACTTTAACGCCAATTGATTTTGAAGATGAGGAGTTAGAGGCATATGGAGTAAGTAAAGTTGAGGACTTTACTTGGAAACAGTTATATGACAGTGAAGCATGTACTAGGTGTGGTCGATGTCAAGATAATTGTCCGGCCCACTTAACAGGTAAACCTTTGACGCCAAAAGGGCTGGTACAGGATATTGGTGAGCACTTGAAGGAGAAGGCACCATTTATAACTCCGGCTTCTACAGAACAGGAAGGTGAAGGTGCAGAGGAAGAAGTAGCTGCAACCGCAGAGGGAGCAGAAGTGCTAGAAAAAGAGATGATTGGCGATGTAATTGATAAAGATGTTATATCTTCTTGTACCACATGTCGATCCTGTATGGAGCAATGTCCTGTAATGGTTGAACATCTACCTAAAATTTTTGATATGCGCCGTTACTTAGTCTTGGAAGAGGGAGAGGTTTCAGCAGAGGCTCAGCGGGCGTTAAGTAACATTGAAAAGTTAGGTAACCCTTGGGGTATGGGTAAGGCCACAAGAGGAGATTGGGCAAAGGACTTAGGTGTGAAAACCCTTGATGAGAACCCGGATTCAGACATACTATATTGGGTAGGATGTGCTGGGTCATTCGATGCAAGAAATCAAAAAATTAGTGAAGCGTTTACGAAAATTATGCAAGAGGCTGGCGTCAACTTTAGTATTATGGGTGCTGAGGAAACCTGTTGTGGGGACTCTCCGCGAAGACTAGGAAATGAGTACCTTTATCAGATGCTAGCTGAGACCAACGTGGAAGTAATGAATGAGTATGGTGTTAAGAAAATTGTTACAGCATGTCCACACTGTTTCAATACACTGAAAAATGATTATCCTCAATTAGGAGGAAACTTTGAAGTGGTGCACCACTCTGAATTTATTAAAGAACTAATAGATCAGGGTAAAATAACAATGAAGAACAGCATGGATAAAGCTATTACTTACCACGATTCATGTTATCTAGGCCGATATAATAACGTATATCAGCAGCCACGGCAAATTATTCAAGCAATACCGGGTACAAAGCTAAACGAGATGGAGCGCAATCTGGAGAGAGGTTTCTGTTGTGGTGCTGGTGGAGGTCGTATGTGGGAAGAAGAGACCATCGGTGATAGAATCAATGAAGTGAGAACTGATCAAGCTTTAGAGACTAAGCCAGATGTAATTGTTACTGGATGTCCATTCTGTTTAACAATGATTGATGATGGAACTAAGTCTAAAGGAGTAAGTGAAGAAGTAAAAGTATTAGATGTAGCTGAAATAGTAAGGACAGCTATGGAAGCTAAATAAGCACTTTGGCCCTTAAGGTTTATGTAAAACCTTAAGGGTTATTTTTTTATTTTTTTTTGGAAGAGAAGGAATTTTTGAAGTCATGACGAATATGATTAAAAATAAGAAGTTTTGTAGGATTGTAGGATTGTAGGATGGTAGGTAGGACGGAGAATGGTTATTTATTAAACAAATGTATTACGGGAGGATGGTAGCATATGAAGTTTGTGATTATTTCTTTGTATGCATTAATGGTGATTGGTCTGGGCTATGTAGCCATGAAAAAGGCCAAAACTGTTAATGACTTTTTTTTAGGTGACCGAGCTATCGGTCCCTGGGTATCTGCTTTTGCATATGGAACATCGTATTTTTCTGCAGTTCTTTTCATCGGCTATGCCGGTAGTGTAGGTTGGAACTTTGGTATTTCATCACTTTGGGTGGTAGCTGGCAATGCCTTTATAGGGAGTTTTTTGGCCTGGAAGGTATTGGCGAAACGCACGCGAAGTATGACAGTTCGTCTTAACACTCTTACCATGCCTGAATTTCTTCAAGCTAGATATAACAGCAAATCCTTAAAATTTCTAAGTGCATTGATTATATTTGTGTTTATGGTTCCTTATTCGGCTTCAGTCTACATGGGGCTTAGTTACCTTTTTGAACAGGTTTTCAACATACCATATATAGCTGCTCTATTTATGATGACTGCGTTGACGGCAATTTACTTGATCATGGGAGGTTATCTCGCCATTGCCCTTACAGATTTTGTTCAGGGTCTAATTATGATAGTTGGAGTAGCTTTGATGCTATTTTTTGTAATCAACAGTCCTCAAGTAGGAGGATTATCTGAGGGAATGAGTCGTTTGGCTGAGGTTAACCCACAATTAGTTTCACCAGTTGGGCCTCCTGGGTGGCTGGCATTGTTGTCACTGGTGGTATTAACTAGTTTAGGTACATGGGCGTTGCCTCAGATGGTTCAAAAATTTTACAGCATTAAAAGTGAAAAAGATATTCCAATAGCAACAACGGTGGCAACTATTTTTGCCATAATTATGACCTTTGGAGCGTACTTTACAGGCTCGCTTAGTCCTCTTTTCTTTCCGGAGGGTCTGCCTATGGTTAACGGTCAGCCTAGTACAGACTTGATTGTACCGGAGATTATAGCAACTGCATTGCCTGATTTTGTAGCAACAATTATATTGTTGTTAGTACTGTCAGCATCTATGTCTACATTGGCTTCTCTAGTCTTAGTATCTAGCTCAGCCATAGCCATTGATATAGTGCGAGGTGGGCTAATGCCTAAGATTGGCAAAGATAAATTGATGTTATTAATGCGTGTTCTATGTTTTATATTTATCGGATTTTCTTTGTATTTGGCGATAACACCTACACCTATTCTTTCACTAATGGCAATTTCTTGGGGGACTATAGCAGGTTCGTTTTTGGCTCCTTATCTATACGGTTTATTTTGGTCAAAAACAACAAAGGCAGGAGCCTTTGCTGGGATGATTTCAGGGTTGACTATATCTGTAACGCTATCCTTTTACTTTGGGGTAAATTCACCTCATATTCCTTTAATAGGATCAGCTGCAATACTAATACCACTTATAGTAGTACCTGCAGTTAGTTTGGTTACACAAGGCTATTCAGAAGCTCATTTGGCCAAAGTATTTGGCGAAGATAATAGCCATGAAGATAATGCTAAAGGCGAGAAAGGATTGGTAACAAGTGATTTGGGATAAAGCTGAATGCATGAAAAGAGAAGAACTCAAGCGTGTTCAATTAGAGAGGTTGCAACAGACGGTCAAGCGAGTTTATGAAAATGTTCCCTTCTACAAGGAATCTTTTGATAGGGTAGGAGTTAAGCCAGAGGATATAAAGAGCTTAGAGGATATTGAAAAACTACCCTTTACTACAAAAAATGATTTAAGGGATCATTACCCCTATGGATTATTTGCTGTTCCCATGAAGGATATAGTTCGTGTCCATGCCTCATCAGGAACAACTGGAAAACCTGTTGTTGTGGGCTATACCAGTAAAGATCTTGATACATGGTCTGATCTAATCGCAAGAGTAGTTACTCAGGCAGGAGTAACAGCTGATGACGTGGTTCAAGTAGCTCTGGGTTACGGCCTGTTCACTGGAGGGTTTGGTCTTCACTACGGATTAGAAAAAGCGGGCGCTACAGTTGTACCTGCATCTAGTGGCAATACGGAAAAGCAGATTATGTTAATGAAGGACTTTGGCACTACAGTTTTGGTGAGTACTCCTTCATATGCATTGTACATTGCGGAAGTGGCAGAAAAGATGGGGGTAGATCCTAAGAGCCTCAATTTGAGATTAGGCTTGTTTGGCGCAGAACCCTGGACAGAGGGAATGCGCCGAGAGCTAGAGAGTAGATTGGGGATAAAAGCCACTGATAATTACGGATTAAGTGAAATCATTGGACCTGGTGTTGCTGGAGAATGTTTCCATAGTGACAATGGGCTTCATATTAGTGAAGATCACTTCATTCCCGAAATAATAGACCCAGAAACAGGTGAAAGCTTGGGATTTGATCAACAGGGCGAGTTGGTGTTTACCACGATCACAAAAGAGGGATTTCCTGTGATTAGGTTTAGAACAAAGGACCTGACTAAAATTACAGAAGATCCTTGTGCCTGTGGGAGAACAACAGCGAGGATGGAAAAGATCTCCGGAAGAGCTGATGATATGCTTATCATTAGAGGGGTCAATGTTTTTCCCTCTCAGGTTGAGTCTGTACTTATGGAAATCAATGGTGTAGAACCATATTACCAAATAACTCTCAAGAAAAAAGGTTACCTTGATGACTTTGAAGTAGCGGTGGAAGTTTCTGAAGACAGGTTTACTGATAAATTTAGTGAGTTAGAAAATCTAGAGCGTGAAATAGCTAGTAAATTGCAGTCGGTGCTTACAATTGGGCCTCGTATACGCCTGGTTGAGCCAGGCACAATAGAGCGTAGCACAGGGAAAGCTAAGAGAGTCTTTGACTACCGCAAGACATCATAGACAACAATACCACTTATTTTCATTGTTATTAGCATCTTATATAAACTATAATAATTACAATAGCACTTATATAGATAAAGTGCAGTACTAGGAGGAGTGAAGATGAAAAAATTATTAACGGGCAATGAGGCAATAGCTAGGGGTGCCTGGGAGGCTGGTGTAACTGTGGCCGCTGCATATCCAGGTACTCCCAGTACTGAGATAACTGAGAATGTGGCAACTTACAGTGACATTTACGCTGAATGGTCTCCTAATGAAAAAGTAGCACTTGAGGTTGGCATCGGAGCATCTATTGCTGGTGCAAGAACACTAGTATGTATGAAGCATGTGGGAGTTAATGTTGCAGCAGACCCACTATTCACATTTGCTTACACAGGCGTAAACGGAGGGTTAGTGCTAGTGAGTGCAGATGACCCCGGGATGCATAGCTCTCAAAATGAACAAGACACAAGACACCTGGCTAGAGCTGCTAAAGTGCCAGTAATAGAGCCTAGTGACAGCAGTGAGGCAAAGGAATTGTTGAAACTGGCCTTTCAAATAAGTGAAGATTTTGATACTCCAGTAATTTTTCGAATTACAACAAGGGTTGCTCACTCACAAACACTAGTAGAATTAGGCGAACGAGAAAACTTTGAGCTAAAAGAATACAAAAAGGATCCGTTGAAGTACGTAATGGTACCTGCTTACGGACGAGCTCGCCATGTTGTGGTAGAGGATAGAAAGGCGAGGCTAGCTCAGTTTGCCGAAGGTTCAGAATTGAATACCATTGAGTGGGCAGAAAATAAAGCGGTTGGAGTAATAACTAATGGAATTTCTTATCAATATGCAAAAGAGGCTTTTGGGGAAAAAGTTTCTGTATTAAAGCTTGGGATGACTTACCCATTGCCTAAAAATTTGATTTCAAAATTTGTAGAAACCTGTGAACAGGTTTATGTGGCTGAAGAGTTGGAGCCTTTTATTGAAAATGAGATTAAAGCTATGGGAATTAAAGTTACTGGCAAGGAGTTGCTTCCCACAGTAGGTGAATTAAGTGCCAAAATGTTACAAGAGAAAATAAAAATTGGTAGCGATGATTTGACTCAAGCAGAAGCAGCTGTAGCTACTGAAGAAGTTGGATATCAAATAGAGGGGAATGCTCCAATTAGGCCACCTGTTATGTGTGCTGGTTGTCCTCATAGAGGAGCTTACCATGTCTTCAGAAAGCTAAAACTAAAAGTGGCTGGGGATATAGGTTGTTATACCCTAGGAGCTATGGCGCCTTTAGAGAGTATAGATACATGTATCTGTATGGGGGCTAGTATAGGAAATGCTCTTGGGATGGAAAAAGCTCGTGGAAAAGATTTTGCTAAAAAGCTAATTTCAGTTATAGGGGACTCAACTTTTCTCCATTCAGGTGTTACGGGGCTTATAGATATGGTTTACAATCAGGGGATTGGAACAGTGGTGATACTGGATAACAGTACCACAGCTATGACTGGCCACCAGCATCACCCAGGAACGGGCAAAAGCGTAACTGAGCAACCTGCTCCTCAAATCGACTTTGTAAAACTAGTTGAAGCTGTAGGAATAAAGCGTGTGCGTAATGTAGATCCCTACGATCTAGAAGGGCTAGAGGAGATAATGAAGGAAGAACTGGAGGCGGAAGAACCATCAGTTGTTATTGCTAAGAGGGCATGTGCATTAATCGATAAAGGAAGTTGGACTAATCCAATAAGTATTAATGCTGATGCTTGTGTAGGGTGTAGACAATGCATAAGACTAGGGTGTCCTGGGTTAGCTGTTTCTGGTAAGAAAACAGTGTGTAATGAAACCCAATGTATAGGTTGTGGACTATGTATTAAGGTATGTAAGTTTGGTGCTATAAAGGTAGGTGAAGGCAATGAATAATATAAAAAATGTTCTTTTAGTAGGTGTAGGTGGTCAAGGAACAATTTTGGCAAGTAAAATATTGTCTCGTTTAGCTGTGGCTGGTGGATATGACGTTAAAATGAATGAAATTCACGGAATGGCTCAGCGTGGTGGAAGTGTTGTTACCCATGTGCGCTTTGGGGATAAAGTGTACTCCCCTATAGTTGATATGGGTGAAGCGGATGTTATTGTTGCCTTTGAAGAGCTTGAAGCAATGCGGTGGTTGCCCTATTTAAAACAGGGGGGGACCATAATCGTAAATAGCCAACAAATTCATCCTAGTCCAGTTGCTATAGGAAAAGCCGAATACCCTGGAGAAATAAGTTCAAGGATAGCTACAGAAGTAGATAATGCTGTTATAGTAAATGCACTGGATATGGCTAAAGATGTAGGTAGTGCGAAAGTAGCAAATGTTGTTCTTTTGGGTGTTCTAGCTAACTATTTGGATATACCGAAAACATTATGGGAGACTGTACTGGAAGATGTAGTACCTGAAAAGTTCTTAGAATTGAACAGAAAAGCTTTGCACAGTGGAATAAATTATAAATAGTATAGAAGATTACGAAAGAGGAGGGCTCCGGCCCTCCTCTTTAAAATTCCCGTGGTTTACATATTATCTCTCTAATCTTGGTATCAAAAAAATTATTTGAATGAGAAGGGCGAATGACAATGGCAGTATCAGCACCGCGGCCGGAACCGGCTAGGGCAATTACATCTTCTCCATAAGGAATCAATCCTGCATCTAATGCCATGCCAGCTACTTCGATAGAAACCTTTGTACCCTGACCAAACATTCTCAAAGTATGAGCCATTAATTCTGCTGGGTAAATGCCACTGAACTTGTTTTTTACAGCTCTATCCAGTCCAGCGAACAAGTGAGTTGTAGTGAGGACTTTCATTCCCAATTTTTCTAATTCCTTGCGATTCTCCAAAGGTAACAAGTCTTCTCCGGGGTTTTTAAAGCCCACATGATAGGTAACGCAAGTTATGTCTAAATCATGTCCTAAGAGCTTTTTTGCAGTATCGCCTGTTTTAGTTGCAAGCACTACATGTTTTATGTTTAGTTCTTTAGCTCGCTTTAAAACTGCTTCAATAACCTGATCCGTATTTTCGGGTCCTTTGTTCTCAAAAAGCAATTTAATTACCTCCCACTATTTACATTTAAATTAACTTGAGATGAGCTTTTTGGTGTTAGAACTTCCGTTATAAAGATTGTAGGATGCTCAGATAGTATTAAAGGTTTACATTCTCGTAGGTGGGCTCCGTCCTTGTCGCTAATCAGTCGGACATCTGGCCTGGTAGGTAAACCCTTTGGCACATTTACTACGACACCTACTTGATTTGTGTTCAGCTTCACTAAAGATCCAATGGGAAAAGCTGATATGTTTTTAAAAAAAGCTTCAGTAATATTTGGATCAAACTGAGTATACGTACCACCTATTACGATTTCAATTGCCTCGTGAGGAAGAAAACCCTTGCGATATATGCGATCAGCTACTAGAGCATCGTAAACGTCTGCCACTGCCACGATTCGAGCGTAAAGGTGAACTTCTTCTTTTTTTAAGCCACGAGGATAACCTGTTCCGTCCCAACGCTCATGGTGTTGAAAGGCAATATGTGAAGAAAGGGCAGAGACGTTTTCTAATTGGCGCATTAAATCATATCCAAATTTACTGTGTTTTTTAATCTCATTAAACTCATCTGCTGTTAACTTTCCAGGTTTATTTAAAACATTTTTTTCAATTTTTGTTTTTCCTAAATCATGAAGTATGGCACCGATGCCAAGCTCCTTTAGCTGGAGGTGGTTGAATCCTAGAGTAATGCCCGTAATGATAGATAGGACACCTACATTTACACAGTGGCCGAAGGTATAATCATCATAAGTTCTTATGTCATTAAGATTAACCACCATTTTTTTCTGACTGAGAAGATCGTCGATAATATTATTTACAGAGGATGTAATTTTTTTAATATCCACTTTGTCATTGAATTGCAGGTTGCAAAAGAAATCTTTAATATTTTTATTTGCTTCATTTCTCGTACTATCAGAGATTACATCAGAAACCTCTTCAGCAGGGCTATTTGGATCTGAGATATAAATAGCAGGGAGACCTAAATGCTGTAGTTTCTTGATGTAACTTTCTCTAATGGTTACTCCTTTTGCTAATAAGACCTTACCGTCAAAGCTATATATAGTTTTACCCACAATCATACCAGGTTTTACGTCACTAATATGTACTTTGTGCATAAATAACTCCTTTGGCATTAATATAGTTATGCATTGGTTTATTATTCTATTTAGTTGATGTGAATCCTGCTTTTATAAAAAGACTTATTAATGTATATTACTTGTTTTAATACAAATAATAACATATATTGCTGGCTGGGAGGTGTTCTTTTTGGTAAAACTAAAAGGTGAAGATGTGGGCTTAATTATTCTGTTAGCTACAATGATATTAACGGTTATTATTATTTCTATAATGCTCTTTTTTCCATCGGTTCCAGGAGTCCCATCTATTGATCCCTGGTGGTCAATGGATTAATATAACCTATTAAAAAAGCACTAACTCAAGTTTTAGCTTTGAGTTAGTGCTTTTTTGTTTCTTTAGCGACGCAATTTTTTCAATTCATCTTTCAAGAAAGGGTTCAAAATTCTTATAAATGTTCCCTTCATTCCTAAAGATCTAACTTCTATAACTCCTGCACTTTCAATCTTTCGGAGTGAATTAACGATAACAGATCGTGCTATATTTGCAGAATCTGCAATTTTACTTGCTACAAGAACACCTTCTTCTCCTTCTACTGCATCAAATATGTGCTCGGCAGCCTCTTGCTCTGTATAAGAGAGGGCACCTAAGGCTATGTGTACGGTGGCTCTTTGTCGAGCTTCTTCTTCGATTTGATCAGCGTGTTTTCTAAACATTTCCATTCCGACAACTGTAGAACCGTACTCAGCAAGAATAACGTCTTCATCAGTAAAGTCCACATTAAACTTCGCTAGGATTAGTGTGCCTAAGCGTCTACCGCCACCTGTAATAGGTACTACAGTAGTTACCTTTTGGGCAAATATACATGCTTCGTTCATTGTAAAAACACAGTCGTTTTCAGGTCGTTTAAGGTTAACCTTTGTTTCATCAAATTGACCTAGCTCGCTGTAGTAACTCTCTGGAAATTGTTGTTCAGTAACTATTTCCTCCATTTGACTACAACCAAAGTCCTCCATGAAAGCAAAACCTAAGATTTTTCCTGTGTTACCGATGATATAACAATTTGCTTGGATATTATCGCTTAGCACTTTTGCCATTTCTGAATAGCTAATTTTATCGCCGGAAGGATTCTGGATTAGCTTGTTGATATTTCCCAGCTTTTTCAAAAGTGATTTCATTATTATAAGCCCCCTTAAAAATCCCCATATTGCTCTCTGAATATCTTATCCTTTTCTACTCACTATGTCAATATTATTCCATAAATACCGCAGAAAATACTAGAATTTTTACAAATTAAAAGTTATATGCCGAACAATCGCAAAATTTGTAATAACACAACGGTGACACCTGCAGCCATAAGAGGGCCAATTGGAACGCCTCCAAAGAAGACTATGCCAATAATAGATCCTACAACTAGCCCAATCATCAACTGAGGCTCTAAGGTTAACAGATCAAGTCCTTTTCCGTTAAGGTGAGTTGCAATAATACCACTTAAAACGGCAACTAAACCTGTAATGCTAGTCATGGTTAGGGAAATTTCTTTTAAGGGAATCCGACCTGTGGCAAAAGGGACTAAAACTGAGAGAACTAAGAACAATAGCCCTATCTCTAATCCCCGCCTCTCTAAGACAGGAAATAACCAGGGTACATTGACCATTTTTATAACTAGAAGTATTCCTGCAGCAGCAGCTATTACATTGGATTTGCTAACAACCCCCAGTACAAGCAATACTAACAAAATAATATTTGGTGTATTCATGAAAAAAACCCTCTCCCTAAGCATTTGTGAAAATATATGCTCAGGGACAAGGGAATAGAAGAATTTAAGTAATTATTTTGCCATCAAATAACTTTGGAATAACATGATGAGAATCCTCTAAAGCACAGAATGAGATGTCACGCTCTAAACCAATACGTTCTAGCCTTTTAGCAGCTTCAGAATTACTTATAATATGTTTTACTAAATCCCCTTTGGCATACTGATACAAAAGAGCTGCCATGGAGCCGAAATCATTAAGAGTTACATTATTCTCTTCGCTTAAGTGAGTGATAATTTTGCCTGCGGCCAAGGTATCTTCATAGGATAAGCTTCCACGGGTGCCAGCGCATAGAATAGTAATATTTTTATGAGGCTCATTATTTAAATAGTCAGAAATTGCTGATCCATTTACTATACTTCCCAAAAGAAGCTTTTGTGCACATTTAGCCTTAACCACGGCCTTAGCACCATTCCTTGAGGTAAATATAATATGTTTGCCATCAATACTTTCTTTTGTATACTCTCTGGGCGAGTTCCCCAAGTTAAAAGAGAGGGGCTTTACACAGTTTTCTTCACCACCAAGGATAACATCTGTAGGATAATTATTAGCTAATTGGAATGCCTCTGATATAGTGGAGCATGGTATAATACTTTTTGCGCCCTCTTGGAGGGCTGCTACCATTGTAGTGGAAGCTCTTAATACGTCAATAACTACAACTACGTCACTGTTATAAAGTTTTGGGTTATAGTAGTCCAAGGTAGCTATTGTATTCACATTCATTAGTCAAGTCACCTACTTATTAGAAACAACTTGATCAGGTAGTTTCCAACTGTACTCATTATCTGTAGAATGTATCACGTGTCTTAAAGTATCGCCCCTTAATCCCACACGGAGTGCTTCTAGGGCGAGCACCTCCCCGGGGGGGATGTTTCCTAGGCTTACATTGACTCCAAAACGTTCAATTAAAGCTAGCTGTTGGCTTTTATGGGGCGCTTCCCAGATTAACTTATCTAACTTATCAAAACCCTCTACAATATCCTCCATTGATTTTTCATCAATATCACCCTTCTGATTATAGATACCAACGCCCTTGCCGCTTTCTCGACCTTCTAAAATCACATATTTAGCACCATTCTCTAAGTCTTGTTCAATCTGTTTTACTATTTTGTTTCTAGTAAGTTTGTCCTGAGGGTTTTTCTTGCCTACTTCAGAAATCACGTGAAACCCAAATTCTATAGCTCTGCCAATGGTATACGTTCTCACCTCGTCAGAAATGCTAATAGTTCCATCTGACACTTCAACGTACTTAAAGCCCAAATCTCTTGCGCGTTCTAAGTATAAATCTAAATTACCCTGCATCAAAGCCACTTCTAAAAAAGTACCTCCAGGGTAAGGCTCTACTAAGTGATCGCGTATAAGTTTGATTTTATCTTTTAGCAGTTGGCTTGAGTAAAAGGCGGATGTTCCAAAGCCGAACTTGATAAAATCGATGTAATCAGCTCCAGTGGATAAGATATTTTCTGTTTCGGCTAAACTCAACCCTTTGTCCATAAGCATAGTTATACCAGTATTTCTAAGTTTTGATTTGCGATCTTTGAGGGGGGGAGTAAAAACCCCCTTCCAGGCCTTAGTGATAGTTTCACCCAAAATAATCGACTCCTTTCCTGTGTTGTTGTAGTTGTTACTGTTCAATTTATTCATTTGCAACTACAGCTGTTACAGGAAAGAAGATTTTTCTTTTAAAAGCCCCTCATTCCATAGAAGATAAGACCAACTCCGGCTAATATAATTAACATTCTCGAGAGGGGGAGTTGATCTGCTAATCCGATTATTCCAAGGCTAGTAACAGTAATAAGGATTAAGGGGCCTATCAAAGCTAAAACAGCATTAATTTTAAATGCTTTTTCAACTGTAGCAAAATGAAAAATTAAAAGTGCGGCCGAAATTTCAATAGCCCCAGATAGCATTCTAAGGGCACCCATGCCCAAGGCTAACTTTTCCATGAGAAGAGCCTCCTTTGTGTTTAAAGCTTTTTAAATGAATATGCATGGATGCTGAAAAATAGAAAAGAGAACAGAAAAAAATTCTGTTCTCAAAAGTATCTATCTAATAGTCCTTTTAGGGAACGAGCGTGACGAGCCTCATCTCGGGAGGACTCATCAAAGTAATCATGGGCTGGATCAATGTCATTATCCTTAGCTTGTTTAGCAGCTTCCTTCTTTCCTTTGTTTGCAGCTTGTTCTCCAGCTAACATTTTTTCCAAGTTTTCCTTGGTACTTTCGGAAATAGCACCGTTTAACTCGGCGAAATGAGCTGCGTGAACTGCTTCTTCCCACGCAATTGTTTTTAGACATTCAGAGATCTCTGGGTAGCCTTCTCGTTCAGCTTGTCTTGCCATGGCAAGGTATAAGCCTACTTCAGTATTTTCGCCTTTAAAATTCATGTCTACAGCCTGCTCTAAAGGAGTGCCTTTAGTAACTCCTAATTTAACTTCGTTAATTAAGTCCAAGTTGACACCTCCTAAAAATTTTTATAATTGTATTCTGCGCAGTTGAAGCAAATGTATGCATTGGTAGTAGTGTAGAAATTTTACATTGACACATGGATAGAGAAGACATATAATCTAGTTAATGCTTTATTATGATAAAGCATTAACATAAAAAAGGAGGAAGAAAAATTGTTAACAAATCCAGTTTTAGTTTCAGTTGTAGTAATGATGGCACTAAGTCTTGCTAAGCTTAATGTTATAGTAGCACTGTTAGTATCTGCTGTAGTTGCAGGACTTTTAGCTGAAATCCCATTAGTAAAAACAGAAGCAGTAGTAGATGGTGAAGCAGTTACCATAGATGGAGTTATAGATATCCTTATAGGTGGAATGGGAGGAGGTTCTGGCACAGCATTAAACTATATTCTTTTAGGTGCATTAGCAGTAGCTATAAGCCAAACTGGTATAGCCGGCGTTTTGGGAAGATTAATAATTGAAAAGGTGAAGGGACGCACATATTTCTTTTTATTTATAATTGCAATTATAGCTTCTTTATCTCAGAATTTAATACCAGTGCATATTGCCTTTATTCCCATCCTAATTCCACCACTTCTTAGGGCTATGAATAAAATGCAGCTTGATAGAAGAGCGGCAGCTGTAGCGCTAACGTTTGGTTTAAAGGCACCCTATATAGCGATACCGGCAGGTTACGGAATTATATTCCAGGAGATTATTCAAGAACAATTAAAACTTAATGGAGTAGAAGTCGCACTAAACTCAGTGTGGAAAGTATTAATGCTACCAGCGGCAGGAATGCTAGTAGGACTGATAGTGGCTGTGCTGTTTACATACAGCAAAAAGAGACAGTACAGTGATATAAATATTGTGGAAGATGAAACAGCACAAATACAAAGTTTTAATAAGCAACATTTCTTTGCACTATTAGCAGCAGTAGCAGCTTTTGGTGTTCAAGTTCAATTCGAATCATTGCCGCTCGGGGCATTGCTAGGACTTACAATTTTAGTGGTTACTCAGACGATAAGGTGGACAGAGATTAATCAATTAATGAACTCAGGAATTGGCTTAATGGGTTTTATCGCATTTGTCATGCTAGTGGCTTCGGGTTATGGAGCAGTAATTAGGGAAACAGGTGGTGTTCAAGAGTTAGTAGATGCTACCGCTAGCATAGTTGCTGGAAACCAGCCATTAGGTGCCATTATGATGCTTTTAGTAGGTCTTGTAATTACCATGGGTATAGGAACTTCTTTTGGTACAATTCCCATATTGGCAGTTATATACGCGCCACTAGGTTTATCTCTAGGGTTTAGCCCTCTTGCTATAGTTGCCCTAGTGGGAACTGCAGCAGCTTTAGGAGATGCAGGTTCGCCAGCATCAGATAGTACGTTAGGACCTACTGCAGGGTTGAATGCAGATGGGCAACATGATCACATTTGGGATACTGTGGTACCAACATTTTTACACTTTAATATACCCTTGATTATATTTGGTTTTATTGCAGCCATGATTTTTTAGTAACATCTATTTCCAAGAAAAAGCGCTCATATGAGCGCTTTTTTAGATTGTTCGCAAAATTATGGATTGACTTTTTATTTTTCATAACTTAAAATGTAATTGAGGTCAGTTTTTTTTTAATTTTAAATTTTTGTAAAAATTAAATTATGTCGCATAGTACAACTATTAATAGTAACACATTTGTGGCTTTTGTGAGTTTTCTGATAATTTTTTAAATAACGACAGGAAATTTCAGAAAAGTGTAGAATATTATTAATAATTGGGCGGTCAGACCATCAGCCCAACTGACCTTTGTAGAGGAATTTCACAAGCTAGATGTTATTACAGGAGGTGATGATAGGACTTTAGAGCTGGGATTAAAGATTGAAGAGGTATGAGGTATTATTTTTTACTTAAAATTATTTGAAGATTAAGAGGAGGTTAAATAATGTACGCAATATTAGCTTTGGCGCCTATTGTTACTGTATTTGTGTTTTTGGTATTATTGAGATGGCCAGCTAAGCACGCTATGCCACTGGCATTGGTGGTAACGTCAGTGTTAGCATTGACCGTTTGGGATGTTTCAGGTACAATAGTTGGGGCTTCTATTATTCAAGGACTATTACTCGCATTGCAGATTTTACTTATCGTGTTTGGTGCAATTTTATTATTAAATACACTTAAAAATAGCGGTGCAGTTAGTACAATTAGAAGAGGATTTATCGATATTTCCCCAGATAGAAGAGTTCAGGTAATTATTATAGCTTGGATGTTTGGTGCATTTATTGAAGGAGCTGCAGGTTTTGGTACTCCGGCGGCTGTAGCAGCACCATTATTGGTGGCACTTGGCTTCCCGGCAATGGCAGCGGTTGTGTCAGCGCTTATCATCCAAAGTACGCCAGTTTCCTTCGGTGCAGTTGGTACACCAGTTCTAGTAGGTGTTTCTGGAGGTCTTCAGGGCTCAGCGGCTGAAGAGGCAATTGTAGCTTCTGGAATGCCCTTTGCAGATTACATCAATGCAGTAGGATTTCAGATAGCAGTTTTCCACGGTCTAATAGGTATTCTTATTCCACTATTCATGGTAGTGCTATTGACTAAGATGTTTGGCAAGAATAAGTCTGCCAAAGAAGGATTTGAAGC
Organism: Desulfitispora alkaliphila; assembly: GCF_050433185.1. Classification (NCBI taxonomy): domain Bacteria; kingdom Bacillati; phylum Bacillota; class Desulfitisporia; order Desulfitisporales; family Desulfitisporaceae; genus Desulfitispora; species Desulfitispora alkaliphila. Next base: position 4,738 of record NZ_JBNPXS010000008.1, on the reverse strand, counting down.
AGCGCCATTTGCTATCTTCTCTGGTTTGGCACTGACAGTTCCATATATGTTCGTTGCTTATGTATTGGGACCTGAGTTCCCAGCACTACTAGGTGGTCTTATAGGTTTGGCTATAGTTGTAACTGCAGCTAAGAACAACTTCTTAACTCCTAAGACGACTTGGGATTTCCCAGAGAAGAGTCAGTGGGATCCAAAGTGGTTGGGTACTGTTTCCGGTGAAGTAGGAGAAGAAAGAGCGGGAATGACTTTAACAAAGGCTTGGATGCCATATGTTCTTGTGGGTGTTTTCCTAGTTATCAGTAGAACTGTTGATGCAGTTGCAGGAGCATTACAGAGCTTTTCCTTTGGAATTCCAGATATATTTGGTACTGGCATTGGTCATATGATTACTCCATTACACTTGCCTTTTGGTATTTTTGTGGCAGTGGTGTTCTGTACCTACTTTATTCAGGGTATGAAGTGGAGTGAAATGAGCGACGCAATTGGACTTTCATTTAAGACAGTAGTTGGTGCTGCTTCGGCAATCGGATTTGCAGTTCCAATGGTACGGGTATTCATTAACTCAGGTATGACTGAAGCAAATCTGCAAAGTATGCCTATGGAGTTAGCTACAGGGGTTGCAGCTATAGCAGGATCAGCATGGCCAGCCTTTGCAGCAGTAATTGGAGCGCTAGGTGCGTTTATTGCAGGTAGTAATACAGTTAGTAACATGATGTTCTCATTATTCCAATTTGGTGTTGCTGATCAAATCGGCGTATCTCAATCAATTGTAGTTGCTCTACAAGCGGTAGGTGGAGCTGCTGGTAACATGATTACAGTTCACAACGTTGTGGCAGCAGGCGCTACAGTTGGGCTAGTTGACCGAGAAGGTGAAATCATCAGACAAACATTAATTCCATTAACCTATTACCTAGTTATGGCAGGTATTCTAGGAACAGTAGCAATTTATGTTCTAGGCTTAGGAATATGGATATAAAGAACAGTTAAAAATAAAACAAGCTATTTAGTTAGTCTGAAGTGAAGAGGGAGGAGATCCTAAAATCTCCTCCCTCGTTTCAAATTTTGTGGATATTTAAAGACAATTATGAAAAATTAGAATTGGAGGTTATTAGATATGGAGAAGGTTATAAGTGAGTTGAAAAAGATTTTACCCCCTGGAAATGTAATAACTGAAAAGGAAGAGCTAGTGTCATATTCCTACGATGCTACAGCTGATATGCCCAGTCAAGTTCCTGATGCGGTAGTTATGCCTGAGACTACTGAGCAGGTGCAGGCTATTGTAAAGGTTGCTAAGGAGAGCAAAACACCAATTTATACAAGAGGGGCAGGAACTAATTTAAGTGGTGGAACCATACCTACAAAAAAGGGTATAGTGTTGCTAACTGTTAAAATGAATAATATTGAAGAGCTAGATGTAAAAAACTTAAATGCTGTAGTTCAACCAGGAGTAATCATCCAGGATTTAAATGACAGATTAGTAGAGCATGGTTTAATGTTCCCTCCAGATCCAGGGACAGTTAAAACAGCAACTATGGGTGGTGCTACTGCTGAGTGTTCAGGTGGTTTGAGAGGCCTTAAGTACGGAGTGATGAAACACTATATTATGGGCTTAGAAGTAGTTCTAGCTAATGGTGAAGTGGTTTTCTTTGGTGGTAAAACTGTAAAAAATGTGACGGCCTATGATATGGTTAAACTATTTGTGGGATCAGAAGGTACTCTAGGGATAATCACAAAAATCGTAGCAAAGTTAATTCCAGCACCAGAAGACAAGAAGAGCATGCTTGCTACATTTGACAAGCTAGAGGATGCGGGTAACGCAGTTGTGGATATTGTTGCAAACAAGGTTACACCAGCTACACTGGAGATTATGGATAACGCCACAATTAAGACTGTTGAAAATTACGCAAAGGTTGGATTACCTACAGATGCGGACGCTATTTTATTAATAGAAGTTGATGGTATTTCAGAGGTTGTAGCAAAGGATGCCAATGTAGTTGTAGATTTGGTGAAAAAGAACAACGGAACCATTAAGGTTGCAGAAACTGATGAAGAAAGAGACGGCCTGTGGGCGGCCAGAAGAGCAGCTCTTCCGGCATTAGCTCAGATGAGCCCAACAACTGTACTAGAAGATGCTACAGTGCCTAGAAGTGAACTGACTAAGATGCTAATAGAGCTACAGCGTATTGCTAAGGACTATAACCTTAATATTGGAACATTTGGTCATGCGGGCGACGGTAACTTACACCCGACTATTCTTTGTGATGAGAGAAACGAAGAAGAGATGAAGCGTGTACACAAGGCTGTAGATGAAATATTTGCAGCAGCGTTAAAATTAGGCGGTACCTTATCAGGAGAGCACGGTATTGGTATGGCTAAAATGAAGTATTTAAAAGACGAAATTGGCGAGTCAGGGGTGGCCCTTTTAAAAACGGTTAAAGAAGCTTTAGATCCGGACTATATTCTCAATCCGGGTAAAATGGTACCTTTGAAGGGGGAGTAGTGCAATGAGTAAAAGGGCAGAAGTATTGCAATATGTGGACGAGGAAATTGCAAAGTGTATGAAGTGCGGTAACTGTATGGCTGCATGTCCAATATATAAAGAAACATTGCTTGAGAGCAATTCGGCTAGAGGTAAAATTCAATTGGCTAGAGCTGTGCTTAAAGGTGATTTGGATTTAAACAAAAGTCTGCAAAATAAATTTGGCTATTGCCTTACATGTAAAGCTTGTAATGCCATTTGTCCCTGTGGTGTTAAACCAGATGAAATTATTTTAGCCACAAGAGCAGCGCTTGCAGAGGATGTAGGACTGCATCCATTGAAAAAATCTATTTTTAATGTGGTATCTAGTCCTAAGTTATTTGATTTTGGCATGAAGACTGGAGCTATTTTCAAAGGGTTAGCGCTAAAAAAACAAACTGAAAGGGGCTACTCACCTAGATTTCCAGTTGGCCTTGACACGAAGAGAGTATTTCCACCTCTGGCTAAAAAAACATTTAGGGATAGCATTTCAGAGGTTAACAAACCAGTAGGGGGTGGCTCAAAATGAGAGTAGCTTACTTTACAGGGTGTGTAACTAACTACATGTACACCAACGTGGGCCATGCGTTAGTAAATGTTCTAACTAAAAATGGAATAGAAGTAACAGTTCCAAAGAAACAGCACTGCTGTGGTGCACCTGTATTAATTCATGGGGATAGAAAGACTGCTAGAGAAATGGCTAAATCTCATGTAGATACTTTTAGCAAGGATAATTATGATGCAATTATTGTAAACTGTGGAACTTGTGGTGAAGCATTCATTCATAATTATGTGGATCTGTTGAAAGACGACCCTGTGTATGGACCAAAGGCAAAAGGGATAGCAGAAAAGGTTTACGATATTTCTCAGTTCATAGTTAAAAAGCTAAAAATAAACCCAAAAGACTTAAAGCCTGTAAACCTAAAGGTAACTTATCATGATCCATGTCACTTGGTGAGGGGCATGAATGTTAAGGCAGAACCGCGAAAAATTCTCAGAATGATTCCTGGCCTAGAATTTATTGAGATGAAAGAGCACGACAAATGCTGTGGTAGTGCTGGCTCATTCACTATTACACATTATGATTTATCTATGAAAATTCACCAGCGAAAGAATGATAATATTAAAGCTACGGGAGCAGACGCTGTAGTGACAGGCTGTGGATCTTGTCGAATGCAAATAGAAGATGGACTACATCAAGGAAAAATGGACCTACCAGTTTATCACACCATAGAAATACTAGATATGGCTTATAAATAGAAAAAAGCAGGAGGACCTCAGTGTCTTCCTGCTAAATCATACCTCTTAAACTTACTACCATTAAAACACTCATTATATAAACAGTTCCAAATCATACACTGAATATCAATTAAATATGTCTTCTTTGAAATTATTTTAATAATAATAAGGTTTTAAATTTAAAAAATATATACTCGTAAGAAGGGTGGGGGAGAACTTGAGTAAAGAAAAGCTTTATGAAAAGTTTAAGCAAAAAGCTGAAGCGGTCTCGGCAGAGGTGCATCGTTGCAAAAGCCCAGAAGAGGCAACGGACTTTATTTTAAAACTTATAAGCGAGCTAAAAGACGATGTAGGTACCGATATGAAAACAGTTTGGAGTGAGACGCAGTTATTAGGTGACAGTCTTAAAAAAGTAGAAGCAGAGCAAGGTGTTTTTTTCGGTGATGACATTATTAAGGAAGCGGAGTCATCATATGTAGGGGTATCCCAATTAGATGTGGCTATAGCTGAGAGTGGATCCTTGGGGCAGGATGCTACCAATGTGTTAGATCGCATGGTTTCGTCACTTTCAACTGTGCATGTAGCGGTATTATCCACTAATAACCTAGTTGAAAATATAACTGACTATCTGACAAAACTAAACCAAAATGTTCCCGGATATGTTGCATTCATCACAGGACCTAGTAGAACAGCAGACATTGAAAGAGTTTTAACAATAGGTGTACACGGTCCTGAGAGACTAATAGTTGTATTTGTTGATGGGGGTGAGAAAAGTGAGTAAGGACTTTAAACAAGGGGTTAATAAGGCTCTGGAAAACAAGAATCTTACGGGAGCACTGGATAGATTTCAGCGTGCTTACACTATTTCACGGGAAAATGCTTACTATGGACTAGATATTGAAGCTCTTAGGGATAAAGTGAGCTCAAGGAAAGCCTATGCTGCAGATCGCATGGAGGAATTAACCAACAAATTTAAGACAG